>JACNJI010000173.1 GCA_014382645.1 Verrucomicrobiota bacterium
GTATGTGCTGCAGGTTCTCGTAAAGGAGCACCGATTCGATATGCTTTGGCAAACGATCTTATCGATGCATACAATAATGCAGGGAGCGTAGTGAAGAAAAAGGAAGAACAGCATCGTATGGCACAAGCCAATCGAGCATTTGCTCACCTTAGGTGGTGATACAATATTCCTCTGTCTGCTATTATTTTCACTAACTTTTATCAATGAGTTCCACGACAGATAATTCTCTGGTAAATTCGCCTGATAGACCTCGTACTCTAGAGTGTACAAGGAATATAGGTATTGCCGCTCACATTGATGCAGGTAAAACTACATTAACTGAAAGAGTTCTTTTTTATACAGGTGTGGTTCATCAACTCGGTGAAGTGCATGATGGGTGTGCGACCACTGATTGGATGGAGCAAGAACGTGAGCGCGGAATTACAATAACATCTGCAGCGATCTCTTGTGAATGGAGCACAAAAGATGGGCCATTTGCTGAACAGTCTCACCGCATTAACATTATTGATACTCCGGGACATGTAGATTTTACGGCAGAAGTTGAACGGTCTCTCCGTGTACTTGATGGTGCAGTTGCCGTCTTTACCTCTGTTGAAGGAGTTCAGCCTCAGTCAGAAACGGTTTGGAGGCAGATGGACAAGTACAGTGTGCCTCGCATCGGTTTCATAAATAAAATGGATCGCATGGGCTCTGACTTTTTGCATGCCGTCCGCACTTTGAGAGATAAACTCGGAGCGAACGCTCATCCGCTTTATCTGCCCATTGGTGCCGAGGATCAATTCAGGGGTCTTATTGACTTGGTTAAAATGAATGCTTGTATTTACGACGCAAGCGATGTTAGCGGAGTTAAATTTGATGTTGTTGCTATTCCTGAGGAGTTCATTGAACAAGCGAATGAGTACAGGGAGACTCTCATCGAGGCCATTTCAGACTTTGATGACGATATTGCATCCAAGTATCTTGATGGTATTGATATATCTGAACATGAATTAAAGTTCGGTATTCGTAAGGCTACTCTCACCCTTAAATTTGTAGGTGTCATTCCAGGTAGCGCCTTCAAGAACAAAGGTGTTCAAATGCTTATGGATGCGGTTGTCGATTACCTTCCGTCTCCTCTTGATTTGCCACCAACGAAGGGACAAGACTCAGATGGGAATGAAGCTGAAGTTTATCCAAACGACAATGGAAAAGTTGCGGGTCTAGCATTCAAATTGATGTCGGATCCTTATGTCGGTAAATTAGTTTTTTATCGGGTTTACCAAGGTTGTCTTCGAAAGGGTTCTACTCTGTATAATCCGCGCACCCGCAAGTCGGAGAGGATCTCTCGCTTGATGATAATGAAATCAAATGATCGCGAGGACATAGAAACAGCATATTCTGGCGACATATGTGCCCTAATCGGCGTGAAAAATGTTGTTACGGGAGACACCCTTGCTGATCGCGATTTGGATATACGACTTGAACCACCTACTTTTCCGGATCCAGTTATTTCCATGTCTATCGAACCCGCAACAAAGGCCGATCAGGAGAAGATGTCTATTGGCCTTCAGCGTTTAGCGGAAGAAGATCCTACTTTTACCCTTACTTCTAACGAAGAAACCGGACAGACAATCATCTCGGGGATGGGGGAATTACACCTTGATATCATTCGTGACCGTTTGTTTCGTGAATTTAAAGTTCAAGCTACTGCAGGGAAACCGCAAATTGCTTACCGCGA
Organism: Verrucomicrobiota bacterium; assembly: GCA_014382645.1. GTDB lineage: Bacteria > Verrucomicrobiota > Verrucomicrobiia > Opitutales > Seribacteraceae. The sequence goes on from JACNJI010000173.1 coordinate 1,718, forward strand.
AACTATTTTAACGTCATCTGAGGGTGTCGGAAAGTTTGTTCGTCAATCCGGTGGTCGTGGACAATATGGTCACGCTGTCATAAAACTGGAACCCAATGAAAAAGGAAAGGGTATCGAACTGGAGAATAAAATTGTTGGAGGAAGCATTCCGAAAGAGTTTATCAAGCCTACTTTTGATGGTATAACCGAGGCAGCCCTCAACGGAGTTGTGGCAGGATACCCCGTGATCGATATTAAGGTAACTCTCGTCGATGGAACTTTTCACGACGTCGACTCCTCTGAAATGGCCTTTAAGATGGCTGGCATCTTTGCTTTGAAGGATGCAATGAAAAAAGCTAACCCTATCCTTTTGGAGCCTATTATGAAGGTTGAGGTCACTACTCCTGAAGAATATCAAGGAGAGTTGATGGGTGACTTGAATCGTCGTCGAGGACAAATTCAAGGCATGGAGAGTCGAGGGAATTTATGCGTGCTTGAATCTCATGTTCCTCTTGAACAGATGTTTGGCTACTCTACCGATATGCGCTCACTTTCTTCAGGTCGAGCAGATTATTCTATGACTCCTTTACACTTCGAGCAAGTTCCCCAAAGTCTGGTCGAGACGTTGGTGGCTTCGATTTCGCGCCAACCTGCTCGAACATAATTTCCATCAAACCGTACCATAGACTGTAGTATATCATATCAATGACTGGCCAACGTATACGTATAAAACTCAAAGGTTTCGACTACAGAGTGATCGATCAATCAGCGTCTGATATTGTCGATACTGCCAAGCGTACAGGTGCCCGTGTTGCTGGTCCTATCCCAATGCCCACTCGCATTGAGCGTTACACTGTAAATCGCTCGCCGCACGTTGACAAGAAGTCTATGGATCAATTCGAACTGCGAACTCACAAGCGCTTAATCGATATTCTCGAACCCACCGTACAAACAGTTGATGAGTTGAAAAAACTGAATCTTCCGGCAGGCGTAGAAATCACTCTTAACATCTAGTTCTTTTTAATCTCTCTAGAATCATATAAACAATAACTTTACTTTAAAGCAGGTTATTACCTTAAAGGATTAACCCGCCTGCCGCTTAAAGATGACATTTGCACTAATAGGCACAAAACTTGGCATGACCCAAGTATACGACGAGGATAATAATCTCGTCCCGGTAACCATCATACAAGCTGGTCCTTGTCCTGTTTTGCAGGTTAAGACCTCTGCTAACGACGGATACGATTCCGTACAAATTGGTTATAATCCCAAAGGTAAATCACCTAATAAGGTAACGCGTCCTGCCAAGGGACATGCGACAAAGGCAGGTGTCGAACACCAGCAGAAATTGCAAGAATTTACGATTATTGGGGATTCGTCTGAATATGAACCCGGGAATGTATTAACCGTCGAGAAGTTCTCAGACATTGAAACAGTAGATGTCATCGCCGTAACTAAAGGGCGAGGTTTCCAAGGCGTGGTTAAGCGTTGGAATTTCAAGGGAGGACCTGCTTCACATGGTTCGATGTTCCATCGACGCGGTGGGAGTTATGGCCTTTGTCAATGGCCTGGTCGTGTATTTAAGAACAAAAAGATGCCTGGACATATGGGCAATAAGAGTCGTACGACTCAAAACTTAAAAATCGTCAAGATCATCCCAGAAAAAAACATAATTCTACTTAAGGGAAGTGTACCTGGGCACAAGAACTCCTTAGTCACTGTTAGGGTTGCGAAGAAAATTCGTAAGGCATCCTGAACCAATTTATTCGTTTAAATGAAATTTCCTTATTTTACTTCTGACGGCACCGAAGACGGTGAGCGAGACTACCCGTCTTTCATGAATTTTGAAAAAAACAAAGGAGTCGATGCCCTTCGACAAGCAATTTTAGCCATCCGGTCGAACAAACGCCAAGGAAACGCGTCAACAAAAACACGAGGCGAAGTCAGGGGTTCCGGAAAGAAAATTCAACGCCAAAAAGGATTGGGTGCTGGCCGTGTAGGAGACAAGAAAGCAGTTCAGCGTCGTGGTGGCGGTGTGGTTTTTGGGCCGAAACCTCGTTCATACAATCAGAAAGTAAACCGTAAAACTAAACGTCTTGCACTTGCTCGAGCATTGTTTGACGGATCTACTGAGGGTAAGCTTTCGCTTATTGAAGAGTGGAAAGTTTCTGAAGCTAAGACAAAGCATTTTACTGATGTTATTGATAAGGTAATACCCGAATCCCGACGCTCTCTCATCGTTGATGATGCATTCGAGGATAACTTCGGTTTTGCTGCTCGTAATGTTTCTCGGATTACCCTCGCTAGAGCTCAAGACCTGAGTCCATTGGATTTGGTTTTAGCCGACAAAGTCATTTTTAGTATTAGTGGACTCGAGGTTTTATTAGCGAAAGTAGGAAAGGACGATGCATCCAAATGAGTGAGCCTGCAGACATTCTGCTAGAAGCATTGCTTACCGAAAAAGCGACATTGCTTTCTGCTAGTAATAAATATTTGTTCAAGGTGCACCCTGCAGCATCTAAGGCTAATGTTTCCGAATCGGTTGAAAGAACCTTCGGCGTCACGGTGACAAAGGTGAACATCATAAACCAGAAACCAAAACTTAAGCGTGACCGGACTCGTCGCAACCGGCTTGGCTCTAAGGGCGGCATGAAGAAAGCAATTGTCACCCTTAAGCAAGGCGACGCGATAGATTTTGGGGCCTAATCTCTAAACAATTTTCATAATGGCCATCATACATCATAAACCCGTAACTCCCTCCTCGCGTTTTTATGTCCGCAACAAAGCCGAGGTTACCGACAAGCGTCCCGAGCGTTCCTTAACGAAAGGTCATCATCGCAAAAAGGGTCGTAACAGTTATGGTCGCATTACTTCCCGTCGTCGAGGTGGTGGGCACAAAAGGCTTTATCGAACTATTGATTTCCGTCGGCAGATCATCGATGTTCCGGCTACGGTAGAAGCTATTGAATATGATCCAAACAGAACATCCCACATCGTTCTCCTCAAATACGAGGATGGAACTTTAAGCTACATACCGGCACCTTCAGGAGTAGAAGTTGGCGATACTCTTTTAAGTTCAAATGGGCAAATTGATTTTAAGCCTGGGAACTCCATGCCAATTTCTTTCATTCCAATTGGTACGAGGGTACATTGCGTCGAGCTTCTAGCTGGTTCTGGTGCCAAATTCGCACGTTCCGCAGGAGTTGGAGTCCGAATCATGTCCATTGATGACGTCCATGCTACTTTAAAAATGCCTAGTGGAGAAATTCGGGTAGTTAAGTCTACCTGTCGTGCCACGGTAGGTGTAGTTGGCAATTCTGAACATCAAAATACCACGATAGGGAAGGCAGGCCGAAATCGTTGGAAAGGTCGTCGTCCTCGAGTTAGGGGAGTCGCGATGAATCCTGTCGATCACCCCATGGGTGGCGGTGAGGGAAAAACTTCCGGAGGCGGTCACCCTTCATCACCATGGGGACAACTTTCAAAAGGCTTCCGGACTCGGAAAAAGTCAAAGTCTTCAAATTCACAGATACTCGTCCGTTGCAACGGTCGAAAGAAGAGATAAACTACCCTTTAAACCGATATAATTTCATGTCACGCTCTATTAAAAAAGGATATTTCGTCGAACTAAGCTTGGAGAGAAAGGTACGTAGGGCGCAGCAGTCTGACGACCGTAAACCCATTAAGACTTGGTCGCGCCGCTCTACAATTACACCTGATTTCGTCGGACTTAATTTGGCCGTTCACAATGGAAAGAACTTTCTTACCGTATATGTAACTGAAAATATGGTAGGCCATAAACTAGGTGAATTTTCACACACACGTACTTTCCGGAGTCATAACCCTCACACCCAAAAGTGACTATGGAAATTAAGGCTTATACTAAATATTTACGGATCTCTCCTAAAAAGGCGAGGGAGGTGGCACGTGTTTTACCTGGTCGTACGGCTAGTGAAGGAGTCGAGTTGCTAAAGTTTATTCCTCGCAAAGCAGCTCGTATGCTCGTTAAAACTTTGAAGTCTGCTATGGCTAATGCTGAAAACAATGCAAATTTAGCTGCCGACAGTTTGCTTATTCGTGAGGCAATTGTTGAGGAAGGGCCTGCCTTACGTCGATTTAGGCCCGCTGCTCGCGGCTCAGCTCACCCATACAAAAAGCGTATGAGCCATTTCCGTATCATACTTTCCGACAACGCCTAAAACTATGGGACAAAAAGTAAATCCGATTGGTTTTCGGCTTGGGGTTCGCCGTAACTGGAGTGCACGATGGTATGCCAACAAAACCGACTACGCTAAATTTATCAACGAAGATATTTGCATAAGAGAATATCTTGATAAGAAACTACGCTTCGCATCCGTCCCTAGAGTCGTTATCGAACGTGCTTCCACAAGAACACGTGTCACTATTTGGACTGCTCGTCCCGGTATTGTAATTGGCCGGAAAGGGCAAGAGCTCGACGGACTGCGGGATGAATTAAACAAGAGGATTGGAAAAGAGATTCGCCTCGAAATACAGGAAGTAAAAAAGCCTGACCTCGTAGCCTCCCTGGTCGCCGAAAACGTAGCACTTCAACTGGAGCGTCGGATAGCCTTCAGGCGTGCGATGAAGAAGGCTGTCCAGACTACTATGTCTATGGGCGCCGAGGGAATTCGAATTCAATGTGCCGGCCGATTGGGAGGAACTGATATTGCCAGAACAGAGAAACAAAGAGAGGGCCGCGTTCCTCTTCATACTTTGCGAGAAAATATCGACTATGGTTTTATTGAGGCGAAGACTGTTTATGGCATCATTGGAATAAAATGTTGGATTTGTCTGAAGGATGAAGATCGCGTTTTCTAATTCGACTTATAAATTTTAATCTTTATTATTTACAATGGCTAAGCTACTTCCATCACGGACAAAGTATCGCAAGATTCATAGAGGTAGAATTCGAGGTAATGCTACCCGTGGAACTAAAGTTTCTTTTGGTGATTATGGAATTCAATCACTAACTCGTGGTCGTATGACTTCAAATCAAATTGAGGCATCTCGTGTTGCAATAAACCGTCACCTCAAGCGTAAGGGAAAGGTTTGGATTCGCGTTTTTCCTCACAAGTCTGTCACGAAAAAACCAGCCGAAACTCGTCAAGGAAAAGGAAAGGGTCCGGTAGATCATTGGGTGGCAGTCATTCGACCAGGACATGTCTTGTTCGAAGTTGCTGGATGTTCTATTACTATCGCGCGTCAAGCCCTTAGTCTTGCGGACGCCAAACTTCCATTTCGCTGTCGTCTTGTTTCCCGCGTACAAAGCTTTTAATTGTCTTTAAGATTTAATTGTTATGAAGGTCGCCGAAATAAGAAAACTTAGTACTCAGGAACTTGAAAAGAAGTTTCGTGACACAGGAGACGAATTAATGAATCTAAGACTACGAAAGCAAACTGGGCAGGTAGAAAAGCCACACATGCTTTGCTCTTTACGCCGAGAACGAGCCAGAATCAATACTATATTGGCCGAAAAATTATCTTCCGAAGCAATCGCTGCCAAAGCCTGATCTATTTATACTATGACTGAAAGCGAATCACGCAACAAACGCAAGGAACTACTCGGTATCGTGCGTTCCAAGACCGGCGACAAGTCGCTCAAGGTGGTGTACGAATACAAAGTGCCTCACCCTCTTTACAAGAAGGAAATTCGCCGAAAAACTACAGTACATGCTCACGACGAAGAAAACCAAGCGGGTGTTGGTGACCGCGTTCGCATTATGGCTACCCGTCCGCTGAGTAAGCTTAAACGCTGGCGAGTGGTTTCAATCGTACATCGTGCTCCGAACGCTGCTAACGCCTAATCTATTTCTTACTGTCATGATTCAATTACTTAGCCGCGTGGAGGTCGCCGATAATACGGGAGCAAAGAAAGCTCGTATGATTAGAAGGCTTGGGCAGAACAAAAAAACGGCAAGCGTGGGCGATATAATCGTTTGCCACATTAAAGAAAGTTCTACAGACTCAGCTGTAAAGAAAGGTTCGGTTGTTAGGGGTGTTGTCGTACGCACTAGAGCTCCTATCCGTCGACCCGATGGCAGCTATATACGTTTCGACGAAAATGCGATAGTATTAGTTGGCAACGATGGAGTTCCTGTTGGAACTCGCATTTTCGGTCCTGTTGCTCGTGAGCTTCGATCTAAGTTTATGAAAATTATATCTCTCGCACCAGAGGTTCTTTGACCATGGCAAAAATGATAAAAAGAGGAGATGAAGTTACCGTAATTGCCGGTGAACATAAGGCCAAAAAAGGTAAAGTCCTCGAAGTGCTTCGTGCAAAAAATCGCATAATCGTAGAGGGTGTTAATCTTGTTAAACGTCATGAGCGCAAGAGCCAAGATAATCCGGAGGGTTCAATTATAGAAAGAGAAGCATCTCTGCACTATTCCAACATAATGCTTTCATCTCGCCACACCGAACGAGCAGCTAAGCGTACCTCATAAGAATTTTTACACTCACAGACATGAGCCAAGCATTTTTACAAAAAAAATATTCTGACCAAATTGTCCCAGCATTGATGAAGGGACTTGGTTACAAGAATATCCATCAAGTTCCAAAAGTACTTAAAATTGTCCTTAATACTGGTTTCGGGGAAGAAATGGACAAGGCTGGCTTGGAAGACTTGCGAAAGGACTTTGCTTCGATTGCGGGGCAATCTCCTGTAATATGTAAGGCTCGAATAAGTGTTTCCAATTTCAAGGTTCGCGAAGGGATGCCTGTCGGCCTTATGGTTACCTTGAGGGGAGAGGTGATGTGGGATTTTCTCTTTAGACTGCTTGCTATTTCATTACCCAACATTCGAGACTTCAGGGGCGTGTCATCACGGCTTGACGGTAATGGCAATTACACTCTCGGAATCACTGACCATAGTATTTTTCCAGAAATTAATGTCGAGCGTCAGCGTACTAACATTGGCCTCGATATCAGTATTGTAACTTCTGCCGCGACCGACAAAGAGGGACATGAACTACTCTCTCATCTTGGCATGCCCTTTCGTAAGACTTCTTCCGAGCAACAAAATCAGGATGATGCAGCCGCATAAATCTTTTATTAGAATTACCCCTAAATAATTATGGCAAAAAAATCTACAATTGCTCGCAACAATAAGCGTATTCTGTTGGTTGAGCGTTACGCGACCAAGCGAGCCGCCCTCAAGGCCATAATCACTAACCCCGAGACTGAAGTGGAGGATTTATACTCCGCCCAGTCTAAATTAGCCAAACTCCCACGCAATTCTTCTGCCGTTCGAGTCTCTAGAAGATGTTCGGCTACGGGGAGATCGCGTTCCTTTATTCGAAAATTTGGTCTTTCTCGCATCACATTTCGCGAGATGGCCTTACAAGGCAAGTTACCGGGCGTGATCAAGGCCTCGTGGTAAATATTTCATAATCTCCAACTAAGAGTTACAAAGATGTCAATTCATGATGCCATAGGTGATTTTATAACGGTTATTCGAAATGCCGGTAGTGCAGGCAAGGAATCCTGTGCCTATCCTCATTCAAAGGTGCGGGAGGGAATTGCCCGTATCCTTAAGGACCGTGGCTTTGTTGAAAGTTTTGGGGAAGCGATTGATGATAAAGGCTGGAAAAATATTCAAGTTCGACTTAAATATGTAGAGGGAAGCCATGCTATCAAAGGAATTTCTCGAGCTAGCACACCGGGCCTTCGATCATATTGCGGTTACAGAGAAATACCACGGGTTCTTGACGGGTTGGGAATTTCGATACTGAGTACGCCAAAAGGCTTACTTGATGATTCCTCGGCACGCCGACAAAAGGTTGGCGGAGAAATTCTTTGTAATGTTTGGTAAATCCCACCACCACTCTCTTTAATACAATCAAAGGATAATTTATAAATGAGCAGGATAGGCAAGTTGCCAATAAACATTCCTTCAGGCGTTGAAGTTTCCGTTCAGGATAACCTCGTCAATGTTACCGGCCCGAATGGGAAACTTAAAAAGCATTTTTCCAAGTTGGCGCAAATTGTTGTGCAAGATAATGTAATTACTGTTACTCCGTCCGACGATACTCGACCTGCAAGGGCTATGTATGGAACGGCCCGCTCCATCATGTCGATTTGTGGTTATGGAGTCTGTAA
>JACNJI010000129.1 GCA_014382645.1 Verrucomicrobiota bacterium
GGACTGCGGCAGGATCAAGTGATACGCATGACGTCAATCGATACATATTGGGCCAAGGACGTACCTACCTTCGTTGCCCGGATAAGGATGCGGGAAAAATTGACGTTGCCGCGGCATGCCGTTCCTTCCGGGAGGGGCGGGCATTGGTAAGCATGGGCTTGCTGACGAAGATAAAGGTCGCCGAGCAATTCGAAGTGGGCGATCTCGCCACGGGCTTACCTGAAAAAGTAGTTGTCGAAATGGAAGTGATCGGACCTCGATGGACCGCAGTCAACCAATTGACGCTCTATGCCAACGGAATTCCAATTCTCGAGAAGAATTTTACGGGTGCCCAAGACAAGATTCTAAAAGCCAGCCTTCGGTATGTAATGGATCGTCCGAAGCATGACCTTTATCTCGTCGCTATTGCGACAGGCCCGGGAGTGACAAAGCCCTATTGGGAAATCCCGCGCCCCTACCAACATAAAACCAATAAATACGTTCCGCGCGTCCTGGGAGCGACCAACCCGGTATGGTTGGATTGCAACGGTGACGGTTTATTCACCTTCCCCAATGGATATGCAAAACAGTTGGTTGAGCAAACCAATGGCGATTTGGAAAAGACGCTGGCAAGCTTGGCCAATGTCGATGAGGCGGTAGCTGCTCAGGCCGCCGGCATCCTCGCCGATCAAGGGTTCGAACTTCGAAGCAAAGAAGCAAAGGCTAAGTGGGAAAAGGCTTCCTCGGAATCCGTTCGCCGTGGTTTTGCCTCCTTCATAACGAATTTAAAATAGCAATCTGAGGAAAAGGATCGTGTCTCAATCAGAGAGGAAGATTGAATGTGAGCAAGCTAGCCCAAAATGCCTCCTCCAAAATATATATAACGTTCGACTGCGAAATATTTGTTGACCGTCTTGCTCGTTTCAAACATCTCAAATCCCTGATGAGGGATAAATAGGTATTATTTAATTTATCACACATTCTAAAAAATCATTATCCAAGAAGTGAATTTAACCGCATAGTTTCGAAACCATCCAAAACGATGGCAGTGAAAGGAAAATAAAATGGCAGAAGCAAAGAAAACCACCACAAGGAAAAGAAAAACCCCTTCCAAAAAGGTAACGGACATCGACGACGTAAAAGCAGTTGAGAAACTTCGCGAGGCGCGTGAGCAAATCCTCTCCGAACTTCGCCACTCGATTGTCGGGATGGACGACGTCATCGACCAAGTGATGATATCGATCTTCGCTCGTGGACATGGATTGCTTGAAGGAGTTCCCGGCCTTGCCAAGACACTCTTGGTAAGTTCGATTGCGAAATGCCTGTCGCTTTCATTCCGTCGCATCCAGTTCACTCCGGACTTGATGCCATCTGACATAACCGGAGCCGAAGTCTTGCAAGACGATCCGGAAACGGGTCAACGCAAGTTCACTTTCAACAAGGGCCCGATTTTTGCGAACATGATCTTGGCGGACGAAATCAACCGGACGCCACCCAAGACGCAAGCCTCCCTTTTGGAAGCTATGCAGGAGAAAATGATCTCTGCCGGCGGAGAAGACTTTAAGTTGGACCCGCCATTCTTCGTCTTGGCGACCCAAAATCCTCTTGAGCAAGAAGGCACCTATCCCCTACCCGAAGCTCAGCTCGATCGTTTCATGTTCAAGATTCACGTCGAGTATCCCACCGAAGAGGAAGAAATCGGCATCATGAGACAAGTAACCAGCGGTTCCACAAAGGAACCAAAGTCCGTACTAACAAAGAAGGAAATACTCGGTCTGCAAGATCTCGTTCTACGGGTTCCGGTGGCTGATCACATTTACAACTACGCAGCGAAGCTGGTGCGGGCAACACGCCCCGGCCAAGAAGGCGCCCCGGAGTTCATCAACGACTGGGTGTCATTCGGCACCGGACCACGAGCTTGCCTCAACTTGATCATGGCCGGGAAAGCCCGAGCTATTCTGCAAGGACGTTTCAACGTAGCCATCGATGACATACAAACTCTGGCGCTGCCTGTGATGCGCCATCGCATGGGCCTGAATTTTGCGGCTCAATCGGAAGGCGTGAAAACGGACGACGTCGTTAGGAAATTGCTCGAAGAAATTCCTTCCGACGAGAAAATGTATCAAGCCAAGAGCGCCTGACTTCAAAATTCTCTACCTGTCGGCAACGACTAATTGCTAAAAAAAGCAAAGGCCGGAAGTCAACTGAAGCTCAATGCAAAAAGCGAAATATCTCGATCCTGATACACTGAGTAAGATCGGTCCTCTCGACGTCGTCACCCGTCAAGTCGTCGAGGGCATTCGCATAGGGATGCATCGAAGTCCGGCAAGAGGGATCAGCACGGAGTTCTCTGCTTATCGTCAGTACGTACCCGGAGACGAGATTCGTAACATCGACTGGAAGCTTTATGCTCGAAGCCAGCGCTACTTCGTAAAGTTATTCGACGCCGAGACTAATTTTTTAGCTAATTTATTACTTGATGCGAGTTCCTCGATGACCTTTGGCTCGGGGAATATCACCAAACTTGAGTACGCGAAATACATGGCAGCAAGCCTCGCTTACCTGATCGTCGATCAACGCGATTCCGCTGGAGTGGGCATCTTTGATGGAGAACTGCGACAATATATTGAGCCGAAAAGCACATTGGGTATCCTCGCCGACATTTCGCGGGAAATGGAGAAAGTCGATCCACAACCTCGCACCAAAGTCGCCGACATCCTCCACGAGTTTGCAGGCAGAATGAAACGGCGAGGCATGGTGATGGTGTTTTCGGACCTATTGGACAACACCGACGAATTCATCAAAGGCATCAATCACCTCCGATTCCGTGGCCATAACGTCACCGTATTCCATATTCTTGACCCTCATGAAATCGAGTTTCCATTGAACGGCGTATGGCGTTTTGAGGGATTGGAAAACGATGGTGAGCTGATCACTCAACCGGCTCGTGTACGGGAAGCATATTTAAAGGAACTGGAAGTCTTCATTGGCAAGGTGCGTGGCGCATGCATAAAGAGCCAAGCCGATTACGTCCTAGTCAACACTGCGGAACCAATCGAATCGGTTATATCTAGCTATCTCCTGCAGAGAACAGCAGCGGCAAAGGTAAGATGAAATTCTTTGTTTTGAATATTTTCCTATCGCTGGGACTTACCGCAATGGCAACTCAGGCAGCGGAAGACTTGGTCATTGAAGATTTCGAGAAAAAACACGGGGACTGGACTTTCGAGGGTTCCGCCTTCACTGGATATGGGTCTGGAGATTATTGGCAACCCGGACGCTTCGATCGAGGTATTCTTAGAACTCGGGGACATCGAGGATACGCCTTGTTGAAAAGCTGGGGCCGTGACGGCAGAAACGTCGACGGAGAAACGGGGCAAGCTACCTCCCCTATTTTCAAGGTAGAGCGCAACTTCATCATGTTCATGATTTCGGGTGGCAGAAACTCAGGTCGAACCTGCGTAAACCTTATTGTAGACGACAAAGTGGTTCGCTCCGCAACAGGCAACAATTCAAACTTACTTCAAAAAGTCGCCTTCGGAGTTACTGCATTCAAAGGAAAAGAAGCACGAATTCAAGTCATTGACCAAGAAACCGGACCATGGGGACATATTTGCATCGACGACTTGATCCAAACCGACGACGACTCCGGATCTCGCCTCACCAACGACATAACGATTCCAAAGGCAGACACAATCTGGACGAAAACCGGACGACAATCGGGTGAACTGCATTGGAAAAACGCTCAGTTACTCCTCAATCGAAACCCCGTAAACACGGACGAAATAAAGAGTATCTCTCGCAAAACTACGGCGATAAGAAATGCTTTTCCTCATGCTGTTCACTTTCGCAATGGGGAAATTTGGCAGGTTGAAATACTAACTCTCACCAACGACAAACTGGCCCTGAGGGGAAATCCGTTCGGTGAACGAACAGTCGGTCTGTCTTCAGTTGTATCGCTTGAATTCTCATCGAGACCCGAACGGCTGGGAACTTCCAGACCCGGAGTTCTCTACCGCATCAGCGGGCGACCTCTACCAGGCAAGCTTACATGGATCAAAAAAGACGATATCGCAATCGATTGCGCATTAGGAATCATCCCCTTGCCGCGTACGGGCTTGATTGAATATAGAATCCCTGGATCTTCAATCCAGAGGGACCAAGGACCAATGGATGAAATCGGTTTGGTGGACGGAAGCATCCTGCGTGGCAAAGTCGGTCTTGAAGACGAGAAAATCATCCTTGAACACCCAGTGTTGGAAACCGTGGGAATCCCATGGGAAAAACTGCGTTACCTCATTCGGTCCGATAAGCGGACGCGATGGTTGAATGATTTTCAAGACAGGAAAGTGGATACGTCGGGGCCATTAGGCAAACACCCCGGCGTGGAACATCTTGATCTCCGAAAAGCTGACAAACCGAGTCTTTCCGCGGTCAGGGTTTTTCCGCAAACGGTTCTGCGCTACAAGCTGCCGACAAAAGGACAAAGCGACAGTCGAGTTTTAAGAACGTCCTTAAGCCCTGTCCCCGGAAGTCTGGGAGACGCCACAATCACACTTTCCCTTGGAAATAAAGAATTCTACAAGAAGGAACTTTCGGCAGAGTCTGAAACTGAAAACATTTCAATCCCATTGCCTGCGGGAAACGACTTGGTGGTTAGGATAGATTTCGGTAAGCGATTATCTTATCCTTGCGGCGTCGACATGCATGATGCGCACCTCGCATGGACCTCTTCTCAACAGGAAGGAGGTCAGCCGTGAATTTCCTTAATTCCTTGCCACTCTGGGGAGGATTGGCCGCTGCAGGCGTAGCCGTTCCGATAATCATCCACCTTCTCCATCAGCGCCATCGCCGCCGTACGGACTGGGCGGCCATGGAGCTGCTGCGCCGAGCCTTGGTGATTCGTTCCGGCCAAGTCAGACTGGAAGACCTTCTTCTGCTTCTTTTACGTTGCTTGGTACTTGCCTTGGTCGCCTTTGCCCTTCTTCGACCCGTACTGGACAACAAAACAGCCGGTTTTTTGGGAGGTGAACGACGAGTCGGAATGGTTGTGGCCATTGATGCATCCTACAGTATGGGGCATGGAAAACTGGAAAAACGTATGACCATGGCCATGGCGCGAGTCCAAGAGATTCTCTCTACTGCGCAAGTGGGCGATTCAGTGACAGTCGTTCTGCTGGGCGACACACCTCGCACCTTGTTCAGGGGAGCGAATTATGAGGAGGGCCGTTTCAGGGCCGAATTAGACAAGATTAAGATCTTGCCGGAAAAATTGAATTTGGAGCGTAGTCTGAACGAAGTCGTCAAACTTGTGGGTGAGCTGAAGGCATCCGTGCTCGAATGCTACTTTGTGACCGATGCCCAGGCAATCGACTGGAACAATCTTTCGGAAGAGGCGACAGTCAACTTAAAAGCCATCAGCGATCAAGCGAGCTTGTACATTACTCCCATCAAGGTAACGGGGGAAGAGAACCTGGCGGTCACCAATTTTGGCTACGTATCCGGATCGTTAGGTCCGAACGGCACGGCACGGTTTACGGCGGAAATAAAGAATTTCGGGCGACATTCGAACGAGGGCGGCACTGCCACGCTCACTTTGAACAAACAAACTATCACACGGCAATCAATCGGCTCCATCGAGGCGGGTGAAACCAAGATGCTTTCCTTCTTCACCACCATTGATGAAGCAGGCGACGCCAAGCTGAGCGTTAATCTCAGCGACGACTCCCTCCAAGAAGACAACCAAAGACATACGGTGGTTGGAGTCAAGGAGCGGATACGCATCCTTTGCATCGATGGAGAACCAGCCTCAAACAAAGGCCCAAGCGAGATTTTTTGGTTAGTCAAGGCATTGAAGCTAAAACAAGTGGAAGAAGATTCGACTTTGGACGTAGTGCGTGCTGACTGGCAGGACTTGGATGTGGAAAAATTCACGGACTACGACCTAATCGCTTTGGCAAACGTACCAAGCATCGGAACCGATGCGTCAGAACGCTTAGACAGTTTCGTTAAAAAGGGCGGCGGATTGATCATGTTTGCGGGAGAGCGCGTCGACGCCGAGAACTACAACACCCAGTTGCACGGTCCGGAAGTCAATTTGTTGCCTGGAGAAATGATGGGGATGGCTGCCTTTGTCGATGAAGCCCTAGGAAACGAACAGGAGGAACGGGACAACTCTTGGACGGTCGGAAACATACAAACGGACCATGTCTTGGGAAAGCTCGCCGCAAAGATCCCGGAGGAAGCAAGAAGTTATGCCCGCGTGCAACGCGTCATTAAAGTAAAACCAGACGCAAAGGCTTCGACGATTCTAAGCCTGTCCGATTCGGACCTGCCGCTCCTGCTTGAGAAAAAAATCGGTCTTGGAACCGTCCTCTTGTTCACCACGACCGCAGACCGAGCGTGGTCCAACTTTGCCGTTCACCCCTTGTTCCCAATGATGATCCAGCAAGCCACTACACATTTGACTAGTCGTCCGGGCGAACGCGATGAATCGGTCGGCGAGCTCGTACAAGTTCCCTTGGTCGGGCAGCAGGCCGGCAGCAGCGTGATGCTTCGAGCTCCCGATGATGAATCGAATTCGGTCACCCTGACTGTACTCAACTCGGGTATCGTAGTCTGCCCTGTGGCTACGGAAGCACCGGGTTTCTATGACGCAGAAGCCGAAAACGCTCCGATCGTATCAATGGCCGTAAACATTGACTCCGAGGAAGCTGACGCCCGTGTGATCTCGGCCGACTCTCTGGAAGACGCGCTGAAAGGCACGGATGCCGATGTAATCTCTCCTGAGGGGAATTTGGCTGCTATCGTGAAGGACAATCGCAAAGGCATGGAAATATCACTCACTCTACTAATGCTGGCATTGGCCATCTTTATCCTGCAAGGCTATCTCGCCGAGCGATTCACCAAACGCATGACTGGGGCGGGTGCCGCCAATTTGGAAGAGAATCTTCGCAAGCACACCGTTGCCGCCGCCAGAAGGACCTGATACCAGTAACGGAAAACAACACCTTTCTATTTTAAGATATAATGTTAAAGAAGCTATTCGACATAGGAGCGGACGAGACCGTCAATGATGTCCAATTCAGCATCCAGCATAACTGGTCTTGGGCGGAAAGTATTGGAATCCCCGGTTGGATCATCACCTTTTTGTTGGTAGCCGGATTGCTTGCCTACTCCATACATCTCTATAAATCGGAATCTTGGCTTTCAAAAAACCGAAGACTTGTCATGGGTGGATCTTACCTGCTCGCCGGGTTGCTCTTGATCTTGATGCTTTTGGAGCCAACCTTGGACATGGTCTCCACTCGTTCGCAACAACGCAATTTGCTAGTGCTTCTGGATACGTCGCAGAGCATGACCATCACCGATCAGGCTCCACCAAACGACACAAACCGGACAAAGGATAACGGAACACCGCAAAAAGACTTGAACGAGGTCACGAGACTGGCATTGGCGACAAAGGCGATAACGGACCCCGAGGAAGGGATAACGGCGAAGATGAGAGACGACTACGCCGTCAGGTACTACACTTTTGGCGATAATCTCGAACCCGTCTCGGATGAGAAGGGAGAAACCGAGTGGCTCGGAGCAAAAACTGCGGAAGCAAACAGTTCGCGTATAGGTTCCGCCATCGAGGAAGCCGTCGCCAGACATGCCGGCCAACCTCTGGCTGGAGTCGTGGTATTGAGTGATTTCGCCTGGATCGAGGGAACGGATCCGAGCCAAGTGGCTCGCAAGATGAAAGCCCAAGGAATTCCCGTTTATCCATTGGCCTTTGGATTGCCATCGCCTCCAGACATCAAATTAAAACGAATCATTGCTCCGGAAGTGGCATTCACAGGAGACAAAATCCCAGTTCGGGTTCAGGTTGAGTCAAGCGGCTTCGATGAACGATCCGTCCAAGTGATCCTGCAAGTTGATGACGAAACCGTCGAAACCCAAGAACTGACCTTGACGGGAAAATCTCAATTCGCGGAATTCCTGTTCGTACCTGAAAGGAAAGCCGGAACGTCAAAATTAACGACATCGATCGAGGTCCTTCCAGGCGAGACCACCGAGGTCAACAACGCCGAAAGCCACAAGATTCGGATCATAGACGAAAAGATCAACGTACTCTACGTCGAAGGCATGCCACGATGGGAATATCGTTACTTGCGATGGGTATTGCTTAGAGACCCGCGGCTCAACGTTCGCTTCCTCATGACTCAAGGGGACAAATACCTAGCCGCAACCTCACCGCGACACTTAGGCGCCTTTCCATCCAAAGCCGAAGACATGCTCAAATACGACTTGGTGATTTTGGGAGACGTACGTTCCTCCTATTTTTCCGCCGAGCAATTCAAGTGGTTGGATGAGCTGGTAAAAAAAGGGGGGGGATCCCTTCTCATGCTGGCAGGACGGGCTGGCTCGCCCACCACCTACGCGGAAACGAAGGTGGCGGAAATGTTGCCCGTCAAGATAGGCGGAGCCAACTGGATACCGGTAAAGTCGATGCTTCACCCTGTGGTCACCGCCGCAGGTCTCGACAGTTCGGTTGTTTCACTATCCCCGTCAAAAGAACTGAATAAACGGATTTGGTCAGCCGTACGTCCACTGGGTTCTCGACCTCCACTGGATGGGGCCAAACCCGGGGCGACCATTTTGCTTTCCTTGCCAATCGTTGACGCAGCCCCACTGTCCTACCCTTTGATTGCTTGGCAACGCTACGGGAGTGGAAAAACCATGTTCGTCGGCACCGCCGACCTTTGGCGTCTTAGACGCGAGGTGGGAGATCAATATCATGCTCGGTTCTGGGGTCAGGCCATTCAGTTCCTCGCGCTATCACGGATTTTAGGCCAGAACAAGCAGATCACTCTGGAAACAGGGCGCAAAGAATATGCCACCGGCGAACGCGTAGAGCTCTTCGCAAACGTTCTTACGGAAGCCTTTGAGCCTGTGGAACAGACATCTTACTCCGTACTGCTGCAAAAGGAAGGTTCGGGCGCACTGCCCACGGAACTTGACTTGACTCCCGTACCGGGTACCCCCGGTCTCTATAGCGGTTCGATTCTCGCGGTGGAAGAAGGTCGCTTTGAAATGACGTCTCGGGGTAGCGATCCATCTATTGCCAACACGGTGGAGTTCGAAGTGGAGAATGTTCCTGTCGAGCAACGCGAAACCGCTATGCGCGAAGACGTCGCCAACCAAATCGCCGCCCTATCGGGAGGTGAAAGGCTCTTGCTTTCACTTGACGAGGAACAGGAAGACAACTCCACCGGCTACCAGTTGGCAAACCTAGGGTCACTGTTGCGCACCGACGAAGTGACCAGACCCTTGACCATCAGGAGGGAAAAAGCCCTCTGGGACATTCCGGTGATCTTCGTGATCCTAATTTTCATCACGGGCTTAGAATGGTACCTTAGACGGAGAGAGAACTTAGTCTAGAAGCCCCAACAACTCAACATGAACGAGCAAGCAGAAGAATCCGGAGCGATGATCGATGAAAAGCTCCTCGAGGCGTGGAAGCAGGAGCAGCGCTTTTTCCACCTGCGCGGTTTGGCTCGCTTCCTCATCTGGCTGGTGGCGATGGTATTGGTGGATTTCGTAATCGACTGGCAGATTTTCTTTCGCTCCCGCTGGGAGGCGCCGGGCGTCTTGTTGCTTATCCTCAACCTAGCGATTCTGAGTTGGGTGCTATGGCGCGAGTGGTTGCGCCATCTCAAACCCTTCGATTCGCTTCGCGTAGCCTTGGAAGTCGAGAATAAGCACCCCGAACTGCGTTCCGTGCTCGTCTCTTTCACGCAATTAAAGGATTTCGACGCTAAAGAAGCCCAAGCCTCGCCGGCTC
>JACNJI010000172.1 GCA_014382645.1 Verrucomicrobiota bacterium
TCCATAATCCAAAACCACATAAAAATGGCTAACTTATTAAAACGACTCGGCGGAGCATGCCTCGCGGCAAGCATCGTTACCTTCTTCGCTACCTCTGCGGTCGCCGAAGACCGAAAAGGACCACCACCCGAGAGACATGGCAAGCCCGAGGCTCGCCCCGGCGGTTCTTCCCATGGAAAAAGCTCTTCTTCCTCGTTGAGAGATCGCTGGAACAAAATGAGCGAAAAGGAACGCGACCAAGCTCGCGAGAGAATGAAGGAATCCTGGGCTAAACGCATGCGAGAAGCCAAGGAACGCCATAGCCGAGATGGCGATCGTGACCATGGCGACCGTGATCATCGAGGTGACCACGACAAGCGCGACGCTCAACACGGCGGTTCTTCACACGGCAAACCCAGCGGCGACCATGGGAAATCTCATGGCAAACCCGGCGACCATCAAGGCAAACCCGAAGCTCGCCAAGGTCATTCCTCTCATGGTCATTCCTCGATCCTTTCCCGGATGAAAGACAAGTGGAACGGCATGAGCGAAAAGGAAAAAGACGCCGCACGCGATCGTATGCGGAGAGCAGGAGAAGCTTGGGGGCAACATCTTCGAGAACGTTTCTCCCAACACAAGTCCGGCGGCGACCACGGCAAACCAGCTCAAGCTAGACCCGGCGACCAGCATCGGGGTCCCTCTCACGCAGAAAAATCTCCGCAACATCGACCAAGCCCAGCGCACGGCAACCCTCCCCACGCTAAGCCCGACGGTCAGCATCGCGGTCGACCCGATGGCCCCCCGCATCATGCAAGATCCGGATACCGCCACGGCGACCCCCGACACACGATTCCCTACAACCTTCATAACGGCGCACGCCGACCTCCACCACCTACCAACTCCGGTGACCGCCACGGCAAAACCCAACACGCTAGACCCGGTGGTCAGCATCGTGGCAGAGGCGGTCCTCCGGAATATGCTAGACCCGACGGACGCCACGGCAAACCTTCGCACGCTAAGCGAGGTGGACAGCATCGTGGCAGAGGCGGGCCTCCGCAACATGCGAGACCTAATTGCAAAAGGTGTGGCAAGCAGGGCTCAAAACGCAGATAGACTTCGAGAGTAATTTATCATTCAGCAAGAAAGCCCGCCTGTTGGCGGGCTTTTTTTTGCTCCGGAACAATCCGCTTATCCGAGGAGGATCTGAGAACTCCCAAAGGTTTCACAGCAACAGACCCATTTCTCAGAAAACGACAAGGCCAAGTCACTTAGCAAATCCGAGAACGAACAGGTGGTTCGAGGCCAAAGATTCGCAGCCTATAAACCAACTCCAATTCGGGCTTTTCTTCAACCTGTCACAAGGTTTGGAAAAAAGGTAAAGACAAAGCAAAGCTCCGCTAAGTTAAAAGGATGGATCGACCCTGAAAAGCCGAATCGCTTTGTATATCGTTCCGCCTCAACCCTCTTCAGCGAGCCGGTGGTGTCGGTCGGTGGTGGGGAGCATTCCTGGGTGGATCAATCGGCGGGAAGGGAGGCTTGCCGCCACGCACGGACCGACCAAGCACTCGATCCATAAAAGCTTTGCGCTCATGGGGAGGTAATCGCTGAAACTCGAGCATCTCCTTGTCGCGTTTCTTGGAAGGCAAGCTGTCCCAGTAACTACGAAGAGAATTCTGCTTGTGATGGAAATTTCGAAAAACCTCGCTTCGCCTCTGCAATGGGAGTTCGCGAAATCGTTTAAGGCGACGACGCATATCTTCACGATCCTCGGGAGACATCTTCTCCAACCGCTGTATGGTTTCTCGCATCAAGCGTAATTTTTCGGGAGGAGTGTCAAGCAAACGCCGGAGCATCTCGATTTGTTCACCACCCCGATCCGCAAGGGGGAAGTCGGATCTTGCTCCACGATGCTGCCTTTTATCTTTCTCGGGATTGGTGTCACCTCCAATTGATGAATTTTTTCGGGATGAATGCGAAGGTCCCGACTTCTCCGCCATAGTTCGAGGAAGAATGCCCAAGGTAAAAGAAATGACTATGGCGGAAAGTGAGCGAGTGAGCATTTTCATAAGTCTTCCACATTTTCGGTCAACATGGCAAAGAGGTCAATTGTTTGCTCGTCGATCAAAAGAGTTTCGTCGGCCAATGGTTCGGCAAGCAGAAGGATATCGTCGAGATAGAGCTGCTTTTCGGGAGATGCTACGGGAGACGAAAGTGGCTCTGTTTTTTCACTATGATTGAGAAAATTCGGCAAACACAAAGCCGCGACCAAACAGGCCGCAAGCGCGAGTGCCAAAGGGATGGGAAAGGAGAAGGACAAAGTTTGCCGGGGTTTCCGGATGTGACTTAGTGTCTGCTCGGTAAAAGCATGAGAGGGCACCCCCTCCTCATTGATCAAGAATCGATCAATCCGTTCGTCATTTTCAGATTCAGTTTTCATGATGATGTACGGTGCAGTTCGTCCAATGCCTTGCGTGCCTGTTGGCGTGCTCGGTGTATCCAAGTTTTCACTACGAATTCGGACGCCTTCATTATGCCAGCGATCTCTTTGTAGGATAATTCTCTCTGGACTCGCAGCAACAAAGCGGTGCGATGAGCTTCAGGTAAGCGTTCGAGGCAAATTTCCAAGGCCTCCTCGATGTCATCCAAAGGATTTCGCCCCGGAGTAGACAGTTTCAATTCGGCAGGATCAACGATATCGATGGGTCGCCGCTCACGCCGCTTTATTTCGTCCAGTAATAGATTTCGGGCTATCGTAAAAAGATATGTGGCAAATTTTGCCGTAGGCTTATAGCGATGAGCGGAACCATGAAGCTTTATGAAAACCTGCTGAGCCAATTCTTCGGAATCGGCATGGCTCCTCAACGAACGATGAAAAAAACGAAACAAAGGAATTTTCCATCTATCAATAAGGTTCGTGAGAGCAGTTTCATCCCCCGAGGCTACTCGATTCATAAGATCCGCCGACTCATCAACGGATACTTGGGAATCAATCGATTGCTCTCGTTCCACTTTCTTAGGAATGGAACCAAAGAGACCGAGCAAGCTCACGGCACTCGAACTGTTTAAAGACAAAGTCATTCATCAGGTATAGAACGACGAGAAAGATAAGAAAGTTTCGGAGAAGGCAAAATTCATGACTGAAAGAGCAAGGCATTGTAACGGCATTTAAGAAATAGACGGCAAAATTCTCTTTTGAAAAGTTTTTAAGATGAACATGTAGACTTGCTTGCTAGCGTTACATATCTAACGTAACTCAAAACCTCTTTAACCCACAACTCCCTCATCATGAAAAATAGACAAACTCTCTCTCGTCGCCACTTCATTTCATCTGCAGCAACCGCTTCGATTGCAACTCCGATGATCTTGTCGGCAAAGAAAAGCCAATCCAAACAGCTGGTGATGGGAGAAGGCGAACACCGATTCGAGGTACACCACGATTGGGCCCAGCTCCCCGACAAATTCACTTGGCAGACCACGCACAACGTCGCCGTGGACAAAGCGGGCAACGTTTACGTCATTCATGAGGGTCGAGCCAACCTCAAAGATCATCCATCGATTTTCGTATTCGACCCGAACGGCAAGTTCGTCCGCGCCTTCGGCAACCAGTTCCAAGGTGGCGGGCATGGTCTGGAAGTGCGACAGGAGGGCAATGAGGAATTTCTCTATGTGTGCGCCTACCAGAACGTGAAGGCCTTCGCCAAGCTCACCCTCAAGGGAGAAACGGTTTGGGAAAAATACGCCCCCATGGACAGTGGAGTCTACCGCAAGGACGAAGACACCGTTCGCGTAAAGCGTTGGGGACGCGACGCCTTCCTTCCGACCAATTTCGCCTTTCTAGATGATGGAGGATTCCTGCTGGCCGACGGCTACGGTTCCTTCTGGATTCATCGCTATGACAAGGACGCCAACTGGGTGTCCAAGTTCGGTGGTCCGGGCAAGGGGGAAGGAAAATTCGCCACGCCGCACGGCATCTGGATCGACAGACGCCCCGGCCTCGATGAAAAAGTCGTCATCTGCGACCGAGCTCATGGCACCCTCCAACTACTGACTCTAGAGGGAAAGTATCTGGAAACCATCAAGGGATACGGCATGCCCGCCAACGTAGACACTTGGAAGAACCTCTTGCTGGTGCCCGAACTTCACGCCCGCGTCACCCTCCTGAACGAAAAGAACGAAGTTGTCGCCCACCTCGGCGACGACGTCGAGGGCGTGGTAAAGAAGAAAAAAGTATCCCGCGGCAACGCAAAGACTTGGGTCGACGGAAAGTTCGTCCACCCTCACGACGCCTGCTTCGGAGCCAACGGCGACATCTACGTCGCGGAGTGGGTTAGCACAGGTCGAGTTACCAAGCTGAAGAGACTATCATAACGTTAAACATAACCGAATGCGCCACTTACCAATAAAGTCACAGCTATTCAAAGAGAACCGAAAACAACTCTCTGAGTTGCTCGTTGCAAAATCCTTAGCCGTCGTTAACGCCAACGACGTCTTGCCGACCAATGCCGACGGCAGTCTCGTCATGCACCCGAATTCCGATTTGTTTTACCTCTCGGGGATCGAGCAAGAGGAGAGCATTCTTTTGCTCTTCCCCGATGCTTCCGACCCGAAATCACGAGAGGTTTTATTCGTAAGGGAACCGAACGAACATTTACAGATATGGGAAGGATACAAGCATTCCAAAGAAGATGCCCGTAAGATTTCGGGAATCCGAAACGTGAAATGGATTTCGGAGTTCCCGGGACTGTTCCGTATCCTAATGTGCGAGGCGACAAGCGCCTACTTGAACTGCAACGAGCACAAGCGGGCTGGAGTCGAGGTGGAAACCCGTGACGACCGCTTCATTAATCAATGCAAACGCGATTACCCTCTGCAAAACTTTCGAAGGTTGGCGCCCCTGCTGCACGATCTGCGAGTAGTGAAGAACCCGGTGGAGATCGACTTGCTCAAGGAAGCCGTATCGATCACGGAGAAAGGTTTTCGACGCATATTGAAATTCGTAAAGCCCGGAGTAACGGAATACGAGGTGGAAGCGGAGTGGGCCCGAGAGTTCATTAGTAGAAGAGCAAAGTTCGCCTACTCTCCAATTATTGCATCCGGCAAAAACAATTGCGTTTTGCATTATCTGCAAAACGACCAGACCTGCAAAAGCGGGCAACTTCTCTTGCTCGACGTGGGGGCTTGCTACGCCAACTACAACGCAGACCTCACCCGAACCATTCCGGTCAGCGGCAAGTTCACCCGCAGGCAAAAACAGGTGTACAATGCCGTCCTTCGCGTCATTCGCGCGAGCATTGCCGGAGCAACGGTGGGGAAACTGCATAGCGACTGGCAGAAAGAATCGGAGGACATGATGACCGAGGAGCTCCTCAAGCTTGGCTTGCTGAAGCCTGCTCAAGTGAAGAAGCAAACGGCTGATCGACCCGCTGCAAAAAAATATTTCATGCATGGACTGGGACACCCACTCGGTCTGGACGTTCACGACGTAGGCGACTCGACCAAGCCGTTCGAAGCCGGATGCGTACTTACCGTGGAACCTGGAATTTACATACCCGAAGAAGGTTTCGGTGTTCGCCTTGAGGACGATATAGTAGTGACCAACGATGGCCCCGTAAACCTAATGGCCAAGACACCCATCGAGACGGATGAAATCGAAGCCATCATGAATCGGTAGCCAACGAACCGCTTGCACTTTCGTCTACAGTAAACTTACCACATTTCCCATTGAGAGAAACCCTCTCTTGATTTTCAGTCCACTACCCACCGAGATCATGAACAAGTCCCTCATAGTGTCTGTATTTGTACTTTTGCTTGCCCTCGGTAACAAGGCCTTTGCCAACAAGCCCAACGTCATCGTCATCATGGCGGACGATCTGGGCTATGGAGACATCGGGTGCTACGGTGCCAAACCGAAGAACCTGAAGACTCCGCATATCGATCGCCTAGCCAAAGAAGGACTGCGTTTCACCAATGGGTACTGCTCGGCTTCCACCTGTACCCCTACGCGTTACTCCTTTCTCACAGGCACCTATGCCTTTCGCGGAAAAAACACCGGAATCGCACCTCCCAGCTCGCCGTTGATCATTCCCAAGGACGTTTACACCCTTCCCGACTTGATGCAAAAAGCGGGTTACAAGACTGCCGTAGTAGGAAAATGGCATCTTGGGCTAGGAGAAACTGGAGTGGGTCCTCAATGGAATGAGGAACTCAAGCCCGGCCCGCTCGAGATCGGTTTCGATTACAGCTTTCTTCTTCCCACCACCAACGACCGCGTCCCTCAGGTTTACGTCGAGAACCACCGCGTGCTCAACCTAGACCCCAAGGACCCCCTCTGGGTGGGCCGGAAGAAACCCAGCCCGGATCACCCAACCGGAGTCACCCATCGAAAGACCTTGAAGATGGACTGGAGCCATGGACACAACTCGACCATCCACAACGGGATTAGCCGGATCGGTTTCTATACCGGCGGGCATGCAGCCCGCTTCAGAGACGAGGATCTGGCTGACAAATGGGTCGAGAAATCAAACGAGTGGATCGCCAAGAACAAGGATAACCCCTTCTTCCTCTTTTTCGCCTCCCATGACTTGCACGTTCCCCGTATTCCGCACGAACGCTTCCAGGGCAAATCCGGAATGAGCTATCGTGGAGACGTCATTGTCCAGCTCGACTGGTGCGTGGGCGAATTGATCAAGACCCTTAAGAAACATGACTTGGAAAAAGACACCCTAGTCGTTTTCTGCTCGGACAACGGGCCGGTCGGGGACGATGGGTACAAGGATGAAGCTCTCGAGAAGATGGGCGACCACAAGCCCGCCGGCCCCTACGGCGGCGGCAAGTACAGCGTGCTTGAGGGGGGAACCCGCACACCCTTCATCACCTACTGGCCCGGGACCATCGAGCACGGGGTCTCCGACAAGATGGTCTGCACCATCGACTTCGCGACCAGCCTCGCCAACCACCTAAAGGTTGAAATCCCCGAGGAGGCCTGCCTCGACAGCCTCGACGTCATGGATGCTCTTCTGGGCAAAAAGGGAGCAAAGGGGCGTACCCACCTGGTCCAGCAGGACAACGGACGGGGAGGCAACTACGGCTATCGCGTGGGCAACTGGAAACTGCAACGCCACGACTCCAAGAAAAAGCGAAATGTCGTGGTCAACCAGAAACTTGCGAAT
This sequence comes from Verrucomicrobiota bacterium, assembly GCA_014382645.1. Taxonomy (GTDB): domain Bacteria; phylum Verrucomicrobiota; class Verrucomicrobiia; order Opitutales; family Seribacteraceae. Next base: position 7,149 of record JACNJI010000172.1, read on the forward strand.
TCCCCAGCACCCCGGCTGGCCCTTTATGACCTGAGTAAGGATCCACGGGAAAAAAACAACTTGGCGGAGAAGAATCCCGAGATACTTAAAAAGATGAAGAACGAATTACAAAAGATCTTGGACGACGGGCGATCGCGCTAGGTTCCAAATAAAAAGCGATAGTTCTCCCACAAAAGCCCAAATGCGTTATCTTGTTGTTGCCACACTTTGGGCAACCATCTCATCCCATGCCACGACTAGGGGATTTGCAGATTCCGAAAACTCCTGGGAGTCATCTGAGGATTCAGGCAATGGCTGGAGACAATCCAGTCGGTTCGGACTGTATGACGAAACCCTCACCTCATGGATCTATCATCAGGATCATGACTGGTTGTACCGACACTCGGAAAACACCGAATCGATTTGGCTATACGATCCAGTGCTTGGCTGGCTTTGGACGACTGATTCGATCTATCCTTTCCTCTATCAGTATTCGGGATAGGAGTGACTCTATTACATAGTGGGAAGCTCCAACCCCAGAACCTTTTACGATTACAATCAGTTGAAGGTCAGAAATGAGGATGCATTGAAAGTCTCCAGTTCTTCCTCGACCTCCTACGAATGGGACCCTGTTGTTCATCTCTATCCGGGCACGGACTGGAATGTGTCCGACATTGCAGTGAATTTTCGTTGGAAACGCCTTCTCCAGCAGGACAACCAAGACCAATACGTCGCCGCCCTAACCTTCCGCTTGCAAATGAGGACACCATGCAAAACGATCCTCAAAAAGGGAGATCTACACAATGATTGCTAGGGATTTGCTTTTTTTGTGGCCGATTGAGGGCACCGTTGAGGGGATACAGGGGGGACCTCTATCATCGTCACATGGGAATACACGCTGTACATGGCAATCCGGCACGCACTTGTTCGACGAAGACTAGGTGTTCGTGCTCGACGGCGACCCAGGTCTCGGCCTGCGTCTGACCGATCTCCACGGATACCATTATATTGACGACCAGCTTACGGGAAGAACCTCTTGCAGGTTGTTATGAATCAACCGAATCAGGTTCTTCCCTTCACCTGATCCGTTCGACAAATCTTCTTGATCAAGGAAAGATCTTACACGGCAATCTACTTGCCGGAAAACGAGCGTGCACCCTAGGATGGGTCGGATGAAAGCCTGCCTGCTCCTCTTTCTTTTTCCCCTGCTTTTATGCGGTCAAATTCTCGACCGAACGTACGTCGTTCTCTTCATGGCGGACGACATGGGCATGGGGGACACCTCCGCCTATCAATTCTTAACCAAGAACACGGACGAGCAACAACTCAAGACCCCGGCCATGCAAAGGTTGGCCAACATGGGAATGCTCTTCACAGACGCCCATACCCCGTCCTCCCGTTGCACCCCGACTCGCTACGGTTTGCTCACAGGTCGCTATCCTTGGCGGGCCCGGATGAAGCATTGGGTACTCTTCGGAGTGCAGGGAGATCCCCTGATCGAGTCCGACCGCCCAACCCTAGGAACACTCTTTCGTTCGCAAGGCTATGCCACCGCCATGGTGGGTAAATGGCACCTCGGTCTGCGCTATACCCGCACGGATGACAAACCCGCGGCCGGCTGGGAAGATGCGGATCTGAGTAAGAAGGTCTTCGACGGTCCATATCAGCATGGGTTCGACTTTGCCCGGTTTACTTCCCGATCGCACGGCACCTCAGGACCGGATGCCAAGATTACGGGGACAAAAACGGGCAAGAGGAAGAAAGGGGATAGAAACACCCCAACCCAATCGATCGGGCCAGGCCACGTTCACGAAGAAACCTCCGTAAGCGCGAACGGACAAGGCAAGCAACTCCATAAGGACGGGTCCAATGCCTATGACCTTCACTCCCTCGGTAGCCGACACTCCGATCACGCCATCTCTTTTCTCGACGATCACCTCGCTGGAAAGACCTCTTCCGGGAAACCCGTCTTTCTCTATTACCCGAGCAATTCCAACCACGGTCCCTACACCCCGGACAAGAAAATCGGGGGGGAAGCAGTCAAGGGAGCCGGACGCTCCATGTCCGGTCAACCAGTCTCGGTACGTCTAGATTACATATACGAGAACGACGTCGCCCTCGGTCGCCTGCTGGATTACTTGGAAAAGACGGATGACCCTAGGCGCAAGGGAAGGAAGTTGATGGAGAACACCATCGTGATCTTCACCTCGGACAATGGAGCAGAGGTCAAAGAAAAGACAGCCACCGGACCCGTTCGAAGCAACAAGGGGAGCTGCTACGAAGGGGGACATCGCGTTCCTTTCATCGTTTCCTGGCCCCAAGGCAAGGTGGGGGATGGAAACCCAAATACGGCAGGCAAAAAAAGCGACCAACTGATCGGCCTGCAAGATTTATTCGCCACCTTCTCGGATGTTATGGGCGTTGCCCTGCCCGACTTACGAAAAGGGAAAACGGGCGCCGAGGACAGCCTAAGCCTTCTGCAAGCATGGCGGGGCAAACAGCTTCCGAATCGACCCCTGTTCTTCCACGACCACCAGGAAAGCTAAGAGTGGGCCGCCTCCGCCACTCGGCTCGTAAACCCCCAGGCGGGGAAGAAAACCGTTCCCGGGTAAAGGTAAGTATGCTTCCTGGTCTCCCCTACACCACTGGGCACATCCCACCCCGCCGGTCCCCACGACCC
>JACNJI010000203.1 GCA_014382645.1 Verrucomicrobiota bacterium
TGGTGCATCCGGGCCGGGGCAGTATCGTGGTTCATGAGAAAGAGCGTTTGGGCGACCTTCCGGCCTTTGTGTCCGTCAGCGGACAGGCCCCCCGTTCTGGTTATCTCGGACAGAAGTGTGCCGCCTATTTTGTCGGTCAGCCCGGGGAACCCGACCCCTATCTGAAGTTTCCCGCCGGCATTAGCGAAATCCGAGGGAACAAACGGCTTGATGTTCTTGCCAAGATGAACAAGCGTACTTCGAACAAATACGGAGCCAACGACATGAGAGCCAATGAGGCTGCCGTTGACGACGCAGTCGCGCTTATGCACAGTCCCGCCCTCAAGGCTTTCGAGATCAAGCACGAAGATCCCAAGACAATCGCTCGATATGGGGATACGGATTTCGGTCGTGGAGCTCTCATGGCCAAGCGTTTAGTTGAGACAGGAGTTAGGTTTATTCAGGTGAACAGAGGAGGCTTCGATACGCACAGCAATAATTTTGATGCTATGCGTGCTCACGGAGAAATCATGGATCCGGCCTTGGCTTCGCTTATTGAGGATCTTGCCGCCACCGGACTTCTCGAAAAAACGCTCGTTCTGATGCTAAGTGAGTTCGGTAGAACGCCTCGAATCAACGACAACGCCGGACGCGACCACCATGCCAAGGTGTTCAGTTGCTTTATTGCCGGAGGTGGCGTGAAAGGTGGTCAAGTGATCGGTTCATCGGACAAGGATGGTGTTATGCCTGATGAACGTCCGGTCAAACCACACGACATACACGCCAGCGTTTGCCATTCCTTGGGGATTGATGGTTCGAAGGAGATTATGACGCCACTCGAGCGTCCTATGCGTCTTATTCGCGAAGGCGGCGAACCCGTTAAAGAACTTTTTGCTTAAAAGGTCTTTTTCTCTTTGCAATTGTTGGCAATTCCTTTCGTGTATTGCTTCCATTAGCGTATTTGTATGCTAATTAACTGTATTCCTCCCAATCAGTCGCATTTTTTTAGAATCGAACCGTTCATTTCACTTACAGCCCTTCACTTAACAGTCATGAGCCTCTTGCGCCTACCCATTCTATCCTTACTAATGACCGTTCTCGCGGTACCGACTTTTACCATGGGGCAAGCCGCTCCCATGCGGGGTTCGATTACCGAAGACCGCAAGGCTCGTAAATTGCTCGAGGCCGGAGATGCCCGTATGGAAGCAGACGAAAAGCAAAAGGCTCTTGAGATTTGGCAAACGGTTCTGGATCAATTCCCCCGCAGTAAAGTTCGATATGACGCACACATGCGGATCGGTGAACATCTCCTGACCGCCAAAGGTGCCTACGACGAGGCTCGCAAGCATTTCGAGGCGGTCTCCGAAGAGAGCAATACGGATGATTCGATGCGAGCAAAAGGAACCTTGAAACAGGGTGTCTGCTTCTATGAGGCCAGAATTTACGGAAAGTGTTTTAAGATTTTACGTAAGGTCATCGAAGAGTTCCCTGCTTCGGAGGAAGTGAATCGAGCCTATTACTATATTGGTCTCGGTCATTTCAAGCAGGGTCATTACAGCCGAGCGATCGAGTCTCTCGAGAAGGTCGGTACTGCCTTCTCCGAGAAAGAAAAAGGGATGGAGAAGGTGGAAGCTGGGAAACGACTATTCGTGAAAATCGAGGATGCGGATCTCGCCATACTGGCCCAAGAAGATGTTGTGGAAATCATTTGCTCGACTAAACGTGGTGACGAGGAAAAGGTTCAATGTCGTGCAGTCGGCCGTAACTCTCGCATCGTTCTCGGTTCCCTGCCTACTCGCCTCGGGAAGGTGGCAAAAGGCAATGGCATACTTGAAGTCGGCGGAGGAGACGTAGTGGACGTTACTTACGTCGACAAGCACACTGCCTCCCGGGAGTTCGGGAAAAAACGACTTAAGCAAGTGCAAGTGGTGGGGCAGGGGAAGGCCTCGATTATGGATGGTTCCTATCGAGATACTTTGCGTGGAGTTGTTCTTGGGAAAATAGTGAATCTTCAGGTTGACGATCCCGATGGAGATCTTTCGGATAATGCCGATACCCTATCCGCGGTACTCGAGGTTCGTCGCAGGAAGTCTCCCGAAGAACTGGACGAGGAAATTGCAACTCTAGTAGCCAGCGGTGCAATCGCGGCCCCCGAGGAAGGCAAGGATCCTCTCTCACTATTATCTCTCGACAGTGAGGATGGACCCAAAATCGACAAATTCAAGACCGTTGATACAGTAGTGGTGAAGCTGGAAGAGGTCGCTTTCGCCGAACCTGAGACTGTTCCGTTTGCGACAGATGAACCTGAGGTAGGAAGCGATTCCAAGGAAACTTCTCTCAAGAATCCCACAGTTGGCGATACTCCCGAATCAGCTGTTTCCGATGAAGAAAAACCCGGTAAAAAGGAAAGCGTTCCTGCTTTAGAAGAAGACGAACCCGAAACCGTATCGATTTCTCCCGAATTGCTTGTGGACGATACCATTCATTCCGGCGTCTTTCGAGGAGTTGTTGCGATAGAAAACCAAGCTGAGGCGAAAAAAGATGATAAGTTGCAAGCCATGCCCGGTGATTTCGTAAGAATTAAATACAGTGACAAACTCAACGTCACCAAGGATCCGAGAGAGGTCAGTGCTTCCGCAAAGTGCATCGAGGGGAACGTCGGCGGCGTTCGTGTTACCAAAACTCGAATCGATGATGAGGAACTCCGGTTGAGCACCGAGCTCAAGACGGCTGCCGCTCTTGCCGAGATTGGTAACCACTACAAGGAATTCGGTCTCGCCGAAAAGGCCAAGACCAAGTATCAAGAGTCTCTTTCAATCGGCGAAGACACCGCAAAATCCGCTCGTAAGCTGGGTGGACGTATTTTGGAGGAATCCTACGTCGGTCTCTGGAAGATATACTTCGCCATGGAGAATTATGGCGCCGCAACTGCCATGAGTCGCCGCCTCCAGCACGAGTTCCCGGAAAGTCCCTTTGTCGACGATGCTATTCTTCAGCAGGCCAAGGTGGCTCAGAAACGGGGTGACTTGAAAACAGCCATTGCCCTGTTCAAGGGGCTGACCACCCTTAAGGAAAGCGAACTGCGTGGTGAAGGTCAGTTCGGTATTGCCGAGTGCTACGAGCAAATGGCGGTAGATGCCGGACCAATCAAAGGTGAAGGCTATTTCGAGCAAGCTTTTCGCGCCTACCAAGTCGTCTTCGAGAATTACCCCGAAAGCGGGAGAGTGGGAGACGCCGTAGCCAAGATGGCTAATTACTACTACCGCAAAAAGGACTACAAGAGGGCCATCGACGTATTTGAAAACGTTCTTGGTGATCATCCCGATGCAGGTTTTCTCGACGTCATTCTGTTTAACTACGGTCGTTGCCTTTACCGCGTAAATCGCAAGGGGGATGCCCGTCGTCAGTTCGATCAGATTATCGAAGAATTCCCCGACAGCAATCTTGCCATCGAGGCCAAACGAATTAGCGATGCCTTGGCGAAGGCCGGCTATTGATTCTCTCGCTATCTGCAGATTCAACTTCCTCTCCTTAATCTCCTCTCCTCTCTTCTCTTTCAATGAATCTAAACATCTTACGCTCATCCGGTCTCATGGCTCTTGCCTCCGCTATTGTCGGTCCGATCTTCGCCCAAGACGAAGGTCTCGACAAAGCTTCGACACGTGCCGCCGATCTCGAAGCTCAAGTCCGCAAGTTAGATGCGTCTACCGTGGAAGGAGCCAATGTCCTTCTCGAACTGATCGACCTCTACCACGAAAATGCTCGAGGGTTTGGCTTGATTCGAGCCGGGAAGATTTTCGTAAAAACCCATCGTGATCATCCTCGTCACAAGGAGATTATGCTGAAGTTGCTGGATGGTCATCTGATCCTCTCGCGAAATGAGGATATCGTTTCAACCGCTCGTCAATTTATCGAGTTCTATAAACAGGATGGATCAGCCAAGCAAGTGGCTCGTGACCTTGGAGAGGTTTTAGAGCGTCAAAATAAGAAAATGGAAGCGGCAAAGGGCTTTGAGCAAGCTTGGCGATTCTCGGGTGAAAAAGACCTTGAAAGCGGGTTCCGGGCCGTGCGTCTTTTCGGTGAGTCCAGTGTCGGGGGAGCCAAGGAATGTGGACGTCTAGCTCTAGAAATGCTGAATCATCTTAACGGTACTCCTGCAATAGAATTGGGGATGTATGCCTTCTACCGTTGCAGTAACGGTAATTGGGACCGGAAGGGTGCTATCGCTATAGGAGAGAAGCTTATCCAACGGAACTTGATTCCAGACCCCAATCGGCGAGGTTACCTACACTACACAATTGCCGGACACCTTTGGGGTGCCGGACAGCGGGTTAATGCGGTGGCGCATTACCGCAAGGCTTGGGAACAACAACGCGACAACGAGGGTTATCTTCGTCAGTTGATATCAGTCCTATACGAAAGCAGTTCCAAAGCCGGTGAACTCAAGCCTTTGGTGGAGGACTACAAGCGTCGTTATCCAAAAAACCGCTCCTACCTCGGACAAGTGCTTTCAAATCTTGCCCACGCCTACGCTCGCGACAAACAACTTTCTCCCGCTGTTTCAACTGCTGCACAGGCCATCGTTCATGAACCCGGTGCCCGTGACATCGCGAGCTACTACGTTCGGTGGATGTACGAACTAGGCGAAAACCGTCTGCCCGAGGCGGAACGCATCTTGCGGGAGTCTTTCGGCAAGGTCGAACCCGGGCAACGTCACTTCATCCGTTATGCCTTGGCCTTCGAAGTCTACCGAGATCGCATGAAGGACGCGAACCGAGCCCGCAACGAAGTTCGTCAAATGCTTCGTGAAGAATCTCCTAACGATGGAAAGGTGAGTTCCGCTATGAATTGGTTCCTTTCCGGCGCTCCCGATGAAGGAGCTTTTCGTCGCGACGCCGAGGAACTGATAAAGTATGCCGAGGCGAATGGTCACCTCTCTCACTTTCGTTCCTGGTTGCAGGGCTGGGCCAAGGGGACGGGAAGCACTGATTTGGAAAAGGGTAATCGGAAGTGGTTTAAGCAACGACTCAAGAACCTCGGGAATAACCGAGACGTGGCCGAATGGACGGCATTCGAAAAGGCTATAGCTGCCAACAAGCCGAACGCTTTTTTATCTCTGTCAAAGAAGCTTAACACCGAACAGAAATTCGTGCGTTTTCATGGCGAACTTGGCTTTGACTACCGTCATTACGTTGGTGACAAGGATAGACCTCTTGCCATTCCGCACTACAAGGAATTGGCCAGGCGTTTCGCAAAGGATGCTTCCCGAGCCTCCGCTTGGCTGGAAGCTTCTAATTACGGCAACGTGGGTGACCGGCTCGAGGCACTTCGCCATTTCCTGCAAGCTGATCTTGTAAACGAATCCAACCGTTGGCACGAAGCTTATCGTGCCGCTCATGAGGCGAAGGACGACAACCTTCTTCGTCAAGTCCACCAATACGTGGCCAAGGCCGAGGGACAATTCGGTAAAAATCTCGGTTATCTCAGCAGCAACGTGAGCCTACTGCTTGACCGCAACATGACCAATGAGGCCAACGAGTATGTGAACCGTTACGCGGGTGTGGACTCGGACAATGCCGAGTTTCGCAATGCCGTCCACCTCCGTCTGCGAGATGCCGACGAGAATGCCAAAGCTCGTGAGTTCGACAAGTGGCGCAAGGCGGATAACGACCAGCATGGGGCTTTTGCCTCCGACTACGCCGAAATCCTTTTCGCAAAAAAAGACTGGAATAATTTCACGCGCGTTCTGAACGAAGCCCGCAGTCGGCAGAACCAACGGCCATTCCGGGGATTTACCTTCGATGCCGGAAAGACCAATTCTTGGATTTCCTCCGTGAGGTTGGATAAGGAGATTTCCGAAGCCGACAAGATTCGCGTTCTACAATCTCTCCGAGACCTGGATATCTACAACTATTCTATATTTGCTAAGCTCGCCTTGTTGCAAATGGACTCGCAAAAGCCGAAGACGGAAATTGAGCGACTCAAGGCTTTGCGATCAACCCTTCTCCGTGCGGACAATAGTTCACACGGTTGGAACACTGCTTTGGGTTTTGCTCAAGCCGCTCTGACGGCGGGCGACCACGTTGGCGGCGCCACCCTACTTACTGCCGCTCAATCCTATGCCGGAAACGTACCCGCAAGTTACAAGGAGAATGGAAGAGGGCTGCTCGCTCAGGCTTATTCCCGTATTGGCGGAATCGGTATGACCATCGACAAAGACAGTCCGCTTGCTCCCTTGATGGAAATTCTTCTCCAGCTTCGGCTAGGGGATCGCGAACGAGCTCTCGAGGCTTATCTTTCCCAGCGTCAACTCTTCGACAAACATCGTTCGGAGCTTCCCCTTGAGCTCATCCTTTTTGCTGCCGAGTCTCACGTGGCTGCCGGCGGTGACGAAAATCATGGTCGAGTGGAGGACTTGCTTGCGGTCTGGCTCGTCAAAAATGGAGAATCCGTCAATTTCTCCGACCCGGAAAAGGCAAGTGTGCGACTCCTGCTTGCCCGGAATTATTTCAAATGGCTTCGTTACGACGCTGCTCGCAGCGAGTTTACGACGGTAAAGAACTCCTATCCCGATGGAGAGGATGCGATGGAGGCAGTTTTCGGAATAGGCGAAACTTTTATGGCTCAGAAAAACTATGTCAAGGCCGAGGAAATCTTCGATGACCTGGCCAATAGCCGTGATAGGAAAGTTGTCATTCGGGCTGAATTCATGCGAGGACTTTTAGCTAGTCGTCAAGGAGATCGAGACAAGGCTCGAAATATTTTTCGATCAGTTTTGGAACGCGTGCCTGACGTTAAGCTTGCAAATGAAACGCTCTACAACCTTGCCGAAGTGTACGGTCTGGAGCAACGCTATATGGATCAATTGCAGCTTCTTCGGGCGGTTGGTCGCCTCGGGCAAAGCTCCAAGCGTTGGCACGAACCCGGCGTAGCGCTTTCCATCGTGGTTCAGGACAGTGATCTCGGTATCAGTCGCGGTCATACCACCATCCCCGTTCACATACGTACCGAACCGGGTGGAGATGTGGAGAAGGTCGGTCTTGTAAGCGGAGGCGCCGGCAAAGGTCTTTTTATGGCGGAGATTCCCACCGCCCTTGGCATTGCATCCAAGGGGGATCGTGTCCTCCAGCTCAAGGGCAATGATGTTGTGACCGTCGATTATCCGGAGGAATTCAAAAAGGAGTTCCGCTTTCACATGCTCGGCACGAATGAAATCCACATTGCCGCCGATGCTGATTTCGATGCCGCCAGTAGTCTCGTCATTGAGGATGGAGACGCGGAGGAATCTTTCACCGATGAACTTGTGGCTGATGACAAGAAGGACGACGACGAATTGGAATTGTCATCGGAAGGGCGTCCCACCAACCAAATAAAACCTGGTAACTTTATCTATATGCGCGTTAAAGACGCCGATCGTGATCTCACCGACGGAGCGGACAAGTCTCTCGTTAAACTCGAAGCTACCAGTGGCGATTCCGTTACCGTCGAATTACAGGAAACGGCCCCTAGCTCGGGGATATTCCTCGGTCGAGCAAAGACGGGCGAATTGCCTGCAGGCGCTCTCGCCAGCGATGTTTCCATTGGGAGCAACCCTCTCATGTCGATTGACAAGGACGTCGACTCCGCATGGATAAGCGAACCCGACGGCGCAACTCCCAAGTGGCTCATTGTAGACCTCAAGGACGTTTACGATGTCACGGACGTAACTATCCGCTCTCCCAACCAACCCGTGCCGACCAGCACTTGGACCTATCGTGACGTCAAGGGGCAAGATCACGCCCTCTCTTTAGATGATGATGGTTCCTACGAGACTAAGGTCGGCGATGCAGTCAAGAAAGGCAAATGGAGTTACGAGGGCGCTGAAGACCGCTTTACCCTCACGCCGGTTGAAGGAAACGCCACCGCCATGATTTTCAACTCGGATACCGGTCGTTTCGAAGTTGAATCAAACGGCAATCCCCACCTGCGCGACGGGCGTCTGGAACGAGGTAACCAAGCTCCTGTACGCATGCGCCTTCGTGGTAGTCATGACGGTCGGTTCTGGTATGAATTGGCTCGTTTCCCTTCCGAACCTGTAGCCAAGGATATGGGTTTGGGTAAAGGCAAGATGACTCGTCGGGTTTATGTATCTCCGGGGAATGTCAACTTACATTCTTGGGACGCCTTTGCTACTCGTCTTGACGGTCGTGAACCGGAGGAAACCATGGAGGTGTCCGAGCTCGATTGGATGCTTTCCACGGAAGTTGCAGAAGAAGGCGGGAAAGAGGCGAAGAAGGCTCGCGTGGTTGTCTGGTCGGGTTTGTATGCGCAACTCAAAGCGGGTGCCACTAGGTTCAACGTTCTGGCAGACAATGCGGCTATAATGGTCAATGGGAAGCTAGTCCTTCCCGGTGATGAAAAAGTAATCCGAAAAGCTCGATCTGTTGATGTTTTTCTCGAGGCCGGCGCTCACGAGTTGACCGTTGTCGCCTATGTTCACAATCCGCAACTAGGCACACTTGTCACTCGTGCCCGTGAAAACCCCAACGTCGAGCAGGTCGCCATTGGCGCTTTCCGTCCTGCGGACTTTGACTTATCCGGAATCGATCTTGCCGAGGATTCTAAAAAGGAAGAGCAAAAGGTAAAGCTTGCGAAAAAGGGTTCCAACTGGAACTTCTCGATTCCACCTTCTCACCTCCGGCATGTTGAGCTGATCTTTGATGAGTACGTTGGCCAGTCGTTGGCGATCAATCAAGTCGAAGTCAAAGCCGGGGACAAGCTTTTGGTACCTACGGAGGCGGATGTTTTGGCCATGGCCGAAAACGACGTGCTCGAAATTACTGCTGGCGATGTTGTTACCGCAAGTTACGTTGACGAATTTGCCCGAGGAGGGTTGAAGAATCGACTGCTCACCAAGACTCTTACGGCTACCTATTACAATGCCAAAATCCGTCCCATCAGCTACGAGTTTGTCCGGTCAGGAAACGGACAAGTCAACCAGACGGAGAAGGATTTGATGCGTATCGACCCGGGCGAACGAATCGTCATCGAGGTTACCGATTACGATATGGATGTCACGGCCGAGGTCGACAAGTTGAGTATCGAGGTCTTCCGTAATTCCGATGCGCCCATGCGCCTCGAAGCCATTGAAACCGGTGAAAATACGGGCGTCTTTCGGACGGAGGTCGATACTTCCGTAGAGGAAGAGGAAGGCAAACTCGCCGTATCAGTCGGAGACCGTGTTAACCTCCGTTACGTTGATCCGCAAAACACCTTTCCCGGTCATTCCTTTGCTAGAGAAGGGCTTGTTTTCGTTCGTCAACCTACCGACGGAGCAGTCCGGATCGTGGAGACCCGCTATGTTCGTTCTACTCTCGGACAGCCCAAGGCCACTTACCTCCCAAGGCGCGAGGAGTCCGATGAAGTGGTCGGTTTTGCGTACGAGATGCCCCTTGCTGTCGAAGTTATCGATCCCGATGCAGCAAAAGATAGCCTGTCCACCATACGAGTGAAGGTACTGGTCGGCGAGGGGAATTCATCTCGCGAGGCCATTCTTGAGTGCGAACTCTCGACATCCTTTGGGAAAGCGACTACCGCACCTCTTGGTTTCACCAACTGGCCGCTATACGAAGGTCGATTCGTGGGGCAGGCCTTGCTCCGTCTTGGCGGTTCGGGCAGTCCCGAAGTTATCCCTGCGGGGGTTGATGCTCCCAGGAATCTTTCCGGGGGCCTGGTTTCTCCCGAGGAAGAAGTAGAGTCTGATGGACCTGATCTTACGATGCGAGTCGTAAACCTTTCCGGAGCGGAGCTAGTCCCGGTTGGCTAT
>JACNJI010000255.1 GCA_014382645.1 Verrucomicrobiota bacterium
TAATCGCTGACCCCCTCGACAATCCAGCGGTTTCGCGTCGCCCAGATTCATCTGGAGCTTGGAGCCGAGGCGCTCGACGCCGAGCCGCCGGCGCGGGTGCTGCACTGCGGCAAGCCCCATCGTCGCGACGACGCCAGTCCGGACGCTGTCGGCATCGTGTACGATGCCAAGACCAAGCTGTATGTAATGTTTGGCGGTGACCATCTCGATTACCTGACCAACGACACATGGGTCTTTGAACCGGCCAGGCAGCAATGGCGCCAGCGACATCCTCCTACTGCCCCGCCGCCCCGAGCCAATCATCGACTCGAAGGTGCGGGGGACGGGAAGATCCGGATGGCAGGGGGCTACACCTACGCCTCGAACACCGATTACGTCGGGGGCCAGTTCCAAGACCTTGCCGACGGCGAGTGGGTCTACGACGTCGAAGCGAACACCTGGCAGGGAAACGGCCTCGTCGCACCTGACTCGCGTGTTTGGCGAGACGGCCCCTTCCATCCGGATTTCTACCTACAGGGCGACAGGCCGGATGCAGCCAAATTCCAGGCGTGGCTCGCGGAGATTCCCAAGAATCGTTGGGTTGCCACCGACCCGCCCTATCGACCACGGCTGAACCGCGATTGGGGCACTGCTCGGATTGATCCTGACCGTGACATGCTGCTGCGTTGGAGCGGCGGCCACTCGGCGCACGGTGGTACGGATGTGCCGCACTTTCATTTTGCCACCAACCGGTGGGAGTTGCCCTTTCCTGTGGAATTCCCGCTCGGTCAACTGTACAGCAACACTAGCTACCCGAACGGCTTCAATTTCAATCTGCGACCGTGGATGACGGGACATACCTATCAGAACTACGCCTATGATCCGCCGAGCCAGAAGCTGGTTAAGGCGGGGCGTCCGCGACACTTCTACGTCTATGATCCGGACGTTGGCGACTGGATCGGCCGCGGGGCGAAGCCCCAGGCGATGCAGTACAACAGCTGCTTCTACACGCTCACACTGTGTTCGACGCCACAGGGCATCATCTGCTGGAACAAGCAGGGCGGCGTGCATCGATATGATCATGCCGGAGCAATTTGGCGGCCGATGAAGCTCGCCGGCGATAAACTGCCCGGCGCGGTGGTGGACAATTCGACCATCGCCTATGATTCAAAACGTAATCGTGTACTGATGCTGCAGAAACCGTACGGCAAGGCGCCGTACACTGGCCAGATCTACGCAATGGATCTTGAGTCGAATACCGTCACCGCGCTCTCGCCCGACGGCATGGCGCAAGGCGCGAGCTTCGCCTACATCGACCGCTGCACTTACGACCCACATAATGATCTGCTGTTGCTTGCGTCTTATATCAACGATGCGGGCGACCACACGCCGACTCCCGCCTATGACTGCGCCGCCAACCGCTGGCGCTTGCTCGACATTGGCTATGACCTCGGCAAACGAGGCAGCCGTACGATTCGCGTTTTCCCACACGGCCGTTCCGACGGCATCATGTACGACCGCCAACGCCGGCTCATCTGGGGGACCGACACCAACAGCCAGGTATATGTCCTGCGTTTGGCTCCCGAATAAGGACAGTCCCACAGATTTCGTAAGGTGTTTACGAGATTGTGTAATGGCAGAGCAACAATGGGGACCTGGCTAATCGAGGAGCTGAGGCTCGAACCATGCTATGCACTTTTCCAAGCCTTGGTCTCTTTCGGCTTTGGTACAGCAATATCTGACATTTGACATTCTCTCAAGTAGACCGGAGAAGCACTTGGTGTCCAATGAGCATTTGATTTCTTCAATTTCGCGAAGAGAATAATCTTCAGATTCCAGTACTCTTGCCCCAACCACTACGGCATCGGAGAATTCTTGCAAATGGCTCTGGCTCTATCCATTTGGTTTGTGGATGGGACAACTTTTCGCCGTCCTGCATTTCGAGTCACAGCCTTGGTGCTTTTCTCGATAGTTGAAGAGTGGTGTTTCCGGCAATGCTTTGCATTCATTCATTTCCGCGTCCCGTGGCATACTTTCATCTCTTGAGATAGAACATAGCATGTACGGGAACAAAACAAGCGGGCTCATCCCTACATATTATAGATGGTCAGTAGTTTATGCGATTATAAGTTTTCGCTGTTTTTGTAATTGGTCTTGGCCGGTAAGGTTGAGATCCATGTCGGTGACTCATAAGAAAGTGCAGAGTTGTGGAATTGATTGCCTAGTTGACGCTCACTTTGCCTTGCTCAAAACCACCGGAACCTTTCCATGGAAGTATGCATTTTTTGAGATACGTCGTTCCGGTACTTACCCTTTGTTCGGGACTCTTGCTCGGCCAAGAGTCTCATGAGCATCACAAAAACCACACCGTCGGCAAATTCGACCCCGTGGTGGAGAATCTTCCCCCTCCGGGATTCGGTAAGGTTGACCACGTGATAGAGATCGAAACCTTGAGAGGACGGATGCGGTACGACCAGGAACGTTTTACGGTGGGGCCGGGTTCCAAGGTGAAACTCGTGCTGGGGAACAACGACGACATGCCTCACAATTTGGTGTTGTGCAAGCCTTCGATCGCAAACGTGGGCATGGAAGTGTCGAAGAAGGCATGGGCCTTAGGTGGAGATGCCATCGCCAAGCATTACGTGCCGGAACACCCGGCTATTCTTTTTCACACGACTCTGGTTCCGCCTCGCAGTTCCCAATCCTTCTATTTTAAGGCTCCATCAAAAACGGGTTCCTACCCATACGTATGCACCTTGCCAGGGCATGCGTTCTACATGAAGGGGGTTATGAGCGTAGCCACAATCATTAAGACTCCAACGGGAAAACCAGTCGGATTCTCCGAAACGACTTTTCGAACCTACAAAGGGAAATGGGATCGCCTGCCGGATTTCGACAAGTTGAAACCCGTATCAGAGGGCAAAGTAGGCAATGCCTTGATCGGCACGCAATTTGCAAAAATGGAAAACCAATTCGGAATCGTGTTCGAAGGCGTATTGTCCGTTCCCGGTTCGGGTCGATACTCCTTTGAACTTGGGTCTAACGACGGATCACGACTCGAAGTCAACGGCGAACGAATCGTAGACAACGACGGCACCCACGGACATCAGACCAAAACCGGGGGAATCAACCTGAAGCCCGGCGACCATCCCTTCCGTCTGCTATACTTTCAAAAAGACTCCGAGAAGAGCCTGAACCTGCGATGGCGTGGCCCCGGGATCTCGACTGCCTGGCTCACCAAACCGCCATCCGGGAAAAACGGCTCCGGGATGCCCATTAGGCCCGAAGTCGAGGGAGACGCCGTAATCTACCGAAATTTCATTGCAGAAGCCGGTACTCGCGCAATTGCCGTGGGTTATCCTCAGGGCGTGAACCTGGCTTTCGATGCCAACCAAGTGCGACTCGCCCTATTGTGGCAAGGGGCATTCATGGATGGTGGTCGGCACTGGTCGGGTCGAGGTGAAGGGTTTCAACCACCTGCGGGTTTCGCCAAGCTAAGCTTTCCCGAGCTTTCTCCGTTTGCCTTTCTCGACAAAGTCGATTCCCCATGGCCTTTGCCGGAGAACGGTCGTTCTTCAGGATATCGCTTTAAGGGTTATGAAAGGGACAAACTGCGGCGACCTGCGTTTCTTTACGAATTCCATGACGTGAAAGTTAGGGATTTCCCAATGGGGGCAACGGAGCTGTCGCCATACCTTAATCGAAAGTTCACGGTCGAAAGCGAATCGAAGCAGGGCAAACTCCATTATCTAGCTGCGGCAGGGAATACAATCGAGTCTAGTGGCAAAACCTATCTAGTGGATGGTAAATATGCCGTATCCTTTCCCGATTTGAAGAACCTCAAGCCTGTGTTGAGGGAATCCGCGGGGCGTAAAGAGTTGCTACTCCCATTAGAGGTTGAGGGGGAATTGTCCTTTGTTCAGCGCTATGATTGGCATTACGAATGAAGCTGAATTCCTTTTCGAGTATTCCGGTCAAGTATCTAGGAAAGCTCGTACTTGGCCTCCGTTCGGAAACGGAAAACCGGCAAGGTTTGCTTTTCCTTTCCATATTTCACTAAGATTGATGGATGAAGGTACTCTTCACTCTAATCCTCGGTGTGCTATCGATCGCAACAGGCTGCTCCCATGACAGCAGATCCATTATCGAGGACTGGAAGGATGATGACTGGAGGGTGGAAGGAGAGTTCGGCAAGGCAGGTCCCTTTAAGTCGCACAGTCACTTGAAGAGCGAACGAGCTAAAGCCGTTGAAGTTTTCTGGATAACAAGAGGTAAAAGGAAAACCAAGCGATACCCGCAGAACTCGAAATTCTATCTGGCTATACATTTCTACAAGGAGGACGGCGATGTCTTCGCCGTGGTCATGAGCAAAAGCAAGTGAGATCCCTTTTTCGAGAATCATGGAAGAACCCGCACCCCTTTCCCCGTCGCAACCTGATCTAGATTCCCCATGGTGCGGGAACTGCGAGTTGCATACTGAATACAAAGTCGTGCGAGGAAACATAACGCGCCTTGATTCCGACTCGGGAACCTATTCCGAGACTGTGGAGGTTAGGCGTTGTCTCGAATGCAACGAGGAAATGTTTATGATTAAAGACTACAAAACCCTGATCACTGTAGTGAATGTAACTCTTTCATTGATTTGGTTGAGCCTTTTTTATTGCTCCTTTTACCTATTCCAAGAACCGAGATCATTTTGCTCGGCATTCTTGATCTACACGGTTCCGATAACTTTGGCTTGGTTTTTCCCCACAAAGGCAAGGAAGCGGTACGGTCATTGGAAAAAATGGGCAGAAACTCAGATTTTTTGGGAATTACCCAATTGATCCCGTCAAGGCTTATTGGAACCACTTTCCAGTAACGTTCGCGTGGCATGGTGATTGACGAAACCGTGGTTCAAATGCTTTAATTAGAAAGAAATGGCCCTCATTAACTGCCCGGAGTGCAATTCAAAGTTAAGCCAACATGCCGACCTATGTCTTAGATGCGGTTTGCCTCGCCAAAGATTTGCCATGGTGGAAGCCGAAAAGGCTAGACTCAAGAGAGCCAAAGTGAAGGATGAATCGTTTTACGGGATAAATGTTTCCGCGAACACGGCAGCAACCCTTTGCACCAAATGCGGCACGAGGACGGGGTTCATTTCAAGCGAGATCGGTAGCAAATGCCCCGAATGCGATCCGCCAATGCCGGGGCATGAGACTTTTTGGGAAAGCCATACGGAGAGCAAGAGATTGGCACAAGAGAAACTGAAGCAATGGGAGGCATCTCAAGCCGAAAAGCCTTAGGTCCTGCACACCAGGACGACAAGCTTCGTGAATCATGGTTATTTGCCTCGCACTACCCGTTGATGAGCAGGTGAGCTCAGTCCGCTTTGCTTCAAGCCACTGCCTTACTTTCCGGGGTTTCATGCATCGAAGGATGGGCATACGCCGCTCTAGCGGCGTTCAAAGTCGAGTCACTAGCTGCGTTGCGAATTTCCAAACTCGCTAACGGAAGGCCAGTTGCCCCTGTGGCATGAAACATAAGATTCGCCCCAATGCCGGACGGCGAAGGCCCGGTTCCAAGGTCTCGGTCCAGTTCAAGGCTACCGACGGATCTTGTCGTGGCCACGAACCCACGAGTCTTTCAGTGAGTTCCTGGTGAAAGACCTTGGTGCCTCTCATTGCGTCTGTCCACTCGGCGGCAGCAGCTGGTTCTCGCTCAGCCAATTCATTGGCGACGCGAACAACCACTCTCCAAGCGACTCGCTCGTCGTCCATGTTATGCATTAACCAGCTTGCCGCTTGAGATGGGTTTTGAATTACCGCTCGTTTAAGAACTTCATCGAGAGCTGTGCTGGTAAATCAAGGATCGTTGATCGTGCGAACAGTTTGAGTAGCTCATGCCAAAGCACCCTCGACTCCGTGCTGTTAAACGACGGATTTACCGATTACGCCGACAAGTCTATGCCTCAAACCTTCGTTTTTTAGGTTTGCGACAAATTTATGGAGCCCATCCAGATCGATTCTCCCCCACCGTCGAACAAGCCCGAGATAAAGCCCATGATCAGGTTTTGCCATAATGTGAGATTAACAGCGGAAACAACTGAGAGATTACAAGAGATTGAGCAGGATCAAGATAAAAGACAAAATACAGGGAACAATCAACGAACCTTGGATTTCAGTTGATCCACTAGGACTGCAATGAGGATGACGATTCCGTAGACTACGCTCTGCATATGTGCCTCAACGCCCGTCAGGTTCATTCCATTGCGGATTACGCCGATGATGAGGGCACCGATCAAGGTGCCGAAGATGCGTCCTTGTCCACCTGCAAGACTGGTGCCCCCAACCACTACGGCAGCAATGACCTGCAACTCGAGCATGTTGCCGGCCTTGGGGTCGCCCGTGATGTGCAGAGATGCCTCCATGACGCCGCCCAGTCCGGCGAGAAGCCCACACAGGGTGTAAACGAAGACCAAAACCCACTTTACGGGAACGCCCGAGAGACGTGCTGCCTCTGGATTACCGCCCACCGCATAGATATAGCGACCGATGGTTGTTCGAGTCATCAATAGGTGAGCCAGGGCAAAGAGAAACAGCATCAGCAAAACGGAGTTGGGGAGTCCCAAAAATCCCTCACCGCGACCCAACCAACCAAATCCCGAGTTTTGCACGGGGATTGGAGATGACTCGGCAAGAATGAAAGACATTCCGCGGGCCACGAACATCACACCCAGAGTCACGATGAAGGCGGGAATGCCGAACATGGTGACCATGCCGCCTGTGAACATCCCAATAAGCCCGCAGGCAAGGATTCCGGTGGCGATCCCAATGAGCAAGTGGGTAGTCGTGGGAGAATCGCCGCCAACCGACTGGATGGCGAGGGCTGTCACCACGCCGGAAAAGGCGATGAGACTTCCGACCGACAAATCGATTCCTGCAGTGATGATAATCATAGTCATTCCAATCGCGATGATCGCCACCACCGAGATCTGCTTCATTATGTTCAGGAGGTTGGCTTTCTTCAGGAAATTAGGCCATTTGTAACTGGAAGGAGTGTAGACCTTTGCTTTTCCCAACGACGGGTACTTACTTGTGAGTTTCGGCAACTGTTCCTTGCAGAAATTGGCCATGTGACGATCCGCTGCAATGACGGTGAGATGGGTATCGGATTCCGCGATCGCAACTAATGCCTTGCGAGCCCCGATGGGCTGAGTGACGGCGGTGTCGAGCACATTTAATCCCGCCGCCTTCAGTTCTGTAGTAAGCACATGGGCGAAGGACTCGCCGTTTCCACCTTGCCGAACGAGCACCAAGGCGTTGCTCCCCTTGCCGTGCGTATTCGCTAAATTGGCGACAAGGGTTTGGGCCGCATCATCATCAGAAGGCCATTGCTCTTCCATTGTGACAAAACTAAATCCGGCTCCAAGCAGGAGCAGGACAAGAATCGTCCCGTATTCCGATAAAAGTTTCTTCCAGTTTGAATTCATAAAGTAATTATCCTACGGCAATTTTCATGATGTCCTGCTGAGTCGCGTTTGGGACGTCGATGATCTCGCCTTTGACCTCTCCCTCGTGCATGACGACTATTCGGTCGCTCATCCCTAGAACTTCGGGTAGTTCCGAGCTAATCATCAAAATCGCTGTTCCCTTAGAGGCCAAACGATTCATTAATTGATAAATTTCATACTTGGCTCCAACGTCTATACCCCGTGTAGGTTCATCGAAAATGAGCACTTCGGCATTCCGTTCCAACCACTTGGCGAGAACGACCTTTTGTTGATTTCCTCCCGAGAGGGTTGCTGCAACTTGATCTGGACCAGTCATTTTTATCTGAAGCTTTTTGCCATGCTCCACCATGGCCGAACGCTCCCGAGCTCGATCAATCCAGTTGTAACGCGAGAAGGACTTCAGGTTCGGCAATCCGAAGTTCTCCAATATGGTTTGCCCCAAAACGAGCCCCTGAGCCTTACGATCTTCAGTAAGTAGACAGATCCCGGAAGCAATAGCTTCACGAGGATTCCTCAAGGAGAGCTCTTTGCCATCCAGGGTAATCTTTCCCGACTCAGGCTTATCTGCCCCAAACAGGATACGAGCCGTCTCAGTCCGACCAGAACCGACCAACCCGGTCAATCCGAGAATTTCCCCACTTCGAACGGACAAATCGACGTTCTTCACCTTGGCTCCACGATTCATTCCTTTGCAAGCCAAGCGAACATCTCCGATTTCGGCAACCTCCTTGGGATATTCCTCGTCGATACTGCGCCCCACCATCAGTTCGATCATGGCTTCGCGGGTAAGCTCTCCAATGGGACGAGTGGCTACGTGAGCTCCGTCTCGAAGGAAGGTGACGCGGTCCGCCACCGTAAAGATCTCATCCAGTCTATGGCTTATGTAGATGATGCCGATACCGCTTGCCTTCAAGCCCTCGATGACCTTGAACAACCCCTCGACTTCACGGGGCGAGAGAGAAGCGCTCGGTTCATCCATGATCAGAATGCGAGCATCCGTTGCCAACGCCTTGGCGATTTCAACAATCTGCTGTTCGGCCACGGTGAGATTTAGGCAGAGAGTTGCCGGATCAATGTCGGAACCGAGCCGATCGAACAGCTCCCTAGCCATTTCACGCTCACGCTTGGCAGGAAGGATACAAATGCGACTCGGTTCCCGTCCTAGGAATATGTTTTCCCGGGCGGACAACCCAGGAACGAGATTGAACTCTTGATAGATGACCGCGAGTCCTGCGGCTAAGGCATCTTGAGGGCCATTAATTCGTACGGGACTACCATTAAGTTCAATTACGCCTTCGTCGGGAAGATGAGCCCCGCCGAGCATTTTGATAAGGGTGCTCTTCCCTGCTCCGTTTTCCCCGAGCAAGGCAAGACACTCTCCCGAATGGAGTTCCAATTCGACATCCTTGAGCGCATGTACTCCGGGAAAACGCTTATGAATCCCCCGCATGTAAAGCAGGGGGACACTCGATCTATTCGAGACTGACTCGACTTGGCCCACGGCGGGCTATCTATTTGAGCTCAGGGTCTTGATCCGCATCGGCCTTCTTGTAGAGAGAAGTGGGGATGAGAACCGTCTTCTCAACCACTTCGCCAGCTAAATGGCTAATGATTTGCTCCACGATCCGGACACCCATCTTACGGGGAAATTGAATGGGATCGGCGTAAACCTTACCCTCCTTGATGGCGATCTTGCCTTCCATTTGGCCGTCAAAGCCAATAATCTTGATGGACTCGGTTCTTCCCGCCTCATCGATTGCGGTGTAGGCTCCGAGTGCACCGGGGTCGTTGATGGCGAAAACACCGACCAGATCCGTATGAGCCTGAAGCTGATCTGCCGTCGCCTTGTAGCTGTCCGTACGGTTACCTCCGGATGCAAGTTCAGCAACGATTTCGATCTTGCCCGTCTCCTTGCCGGCGTTGTGGGCATTGATTACCTTTTTGAATCCATCGACGCGAAGAATACACGAATTCGCGATCTTGTGATCGAGCACCAAAACCTTTCCCCCACTATCGCCCAGAGCATCGATCATGGCCCGTCCCGCCAATTCGCCGCCTTGGAAATTATCCGTTCCCACATGGCTGACGATCTCCACGCCTTCGGCAGCGCACTGAGCATCTACGGTGAATACGGGAATCCCCGCCTTGTTCGCCTCTTTCACTGCGGGACCAATCGAGATTCGGTTGCATGGCACCAGCACAATGGCGGGGACCTGCTTGGGTTTGACGTCGTCGATCTGGGCGGACTGGGTTTTAACGTCCTCCTTGGGAG
>JACNJI010000223.1 GCA_014382645.1 Verrucomicrobiota bacterium
GTCGGCAAGGAAAAAGACGATGTTCGGCTTGTCCCCGGAGAACAGGATTTGCCCAAAAAGAAGGAGCAAGAAAAAAGAGAGGCTGCTTTGTTTCATGGGAAGTGTCATTATGTTAGACAGAATATACAGTCGGTGAACTTATTTCTCAAGCGGTTGTACGCCGCTGACGTAGACGACGTTGTATCCGCCATCCTGCGACCCCTTCGACCAGCCTTCGTAGGCATTTTTTGCGAGGTAAAAAAGGAAAATTTGCCCTTTCTTGGGTTGAGGTTCGTAGGATTGTCCACCCGGGGGCGGAAGTCCCAAGCCCTTCCATTCCCGGCTCCAGTAGCGGATGTAGATCAGGCTTTCGGCAATCTTGCCTTTCTCGACTTTCTCGATCTTTACCTCCGCCACTTTCCTGTCGTACTCATAACCGCTTAATACTGAAATGCCTTCCCGCTCCATGTAGGAGTAAATAGCCTGGACCTTGACCACCACGACGTGATTGGCGATTTTCTCCAGTTGATCTTTAGAGGAAGGGACCTTTGTCCCCCAGGCCGAAGGGCAGGCCAGCAAGAAAAGCAAAATCAAACCGGAAAAATGCGGGATAACTTTTCTTTTTGTCATGCTGAAATTGGATCGTTTTTTCATACAGGAGGCAATTGCATAGAGGCTTTCAGAATCCCAGAGGTAGCAATGGCTCCATGACTTTTCTCACTTGACAAGAAGAATAGACTTCATTTTCGGATGAGTCTGGAAGTAAGCTGTCAGACTAATCATTATGAATAAAAATTACCTCAGTATTTGTCTTTAGGGAATCGCTCTTTTGCTTTATCTTCTCCCAAGCGTTGTCGCCGTGGGCGAGGAGCAAAAGGATTTCAACTTCTCCGACGTTGGCAAGCAGAAGGGTTTTCTGCCCGAGGGGTCGAATATTCAAGGACATGGAGCAGCATGGGGTGACGTCAACGGAGATGGTTGGCCGGATCTTTACGTCGCCACCTTTCACTACAAGGAAACGAAACCAAACCTGCTGTTCTTGAATCGGGGAGGAAGATTCGAGCTGGATAAACAAACCGAAACAAGGCTATCCACCAGGGCAACCGGGGTACTGCTCGCAGATTTCGATAACGACGGGGACAACGACCTCTACGTTGCCTCCATGCCTGCCCCGACGGGAAGCAAGTTAGCCGAGCGACAAGGTCATGCTTTTGCTGGTTGTTCCCTCTTTAGCAATGATGGAAAGGGCGCGTTTACAAACGTATCGAAAGGCAACGGAGCATGCCCGCCTGCCTTCGGGGGGCGTTCCGCCGCAATCTTGGATTTTGATGGAGACGGTCTGTTGGACCTGTTGGTCGGTGAAGATCCGATCCCGGGCTACAATGGATCGAAAACCACAAGCTCACGTTTGTTCAGGAATCTTGGCGGCTTGAAATTTGAAGACTTTTCGCGGGAAGCTGGAATCCCCGAAGGAATTCCCGGGCTTGGGGTTGCCGCCCAGGACGTCAACCTTGATTCGTGGCCTGACGTTCTCATCGTATCCACAAAGGGTTCCCACTTGTTCCTCAACGATGGGAAAGGAAAATTCAAAGAAGCCAAATGCAGCCCGAAAACCTTTCATTGGCCGGATGCGAAAGGCGACGACATGATCTGTGGAGCAACCATTGGGGACATTAACCATGATGGTTTGCCCGACATCCTGCTCGGCCAGCACTTTTCACAACCCTGGGTCAAGCCCGTAGCGAACAGGCTTTACCTGAACCTGGGCATCAAGAACGGAGAACCAACCTTTGAGGATCAAACGGAACAGGTTGGCCTGTTGGCTCTGCCGATGAAATCCCCTCACTTGGAGGTGCAGGATTTTGACAATGACGGAAGGATGGACGTCTATGCGTCACTAGTGAAGTTCGATTCGGATGGAAACCCCGCTCCCTTGATCTTCAAAAACATAGGGAACGACAAGAAGAGCAAACTCCCGAGTTTCAAGGCAAGCGCTCTGGAAGTAAATGATTTCCCAACGGCCGAGGACCAATCCATCAAAAGTGCCGGCAAGCTTTTCCAAAAGATGATCGCAGAGGGGAAGATCATTTATTCCGCCCCCGGACCAACCTGTGATTTCAACAAGGATGGGAAAATGGATATGGTTATGCCTTGCTGGTGGAAAGAGCGTGATTCCCTTCTGTTGCAAAACGAAACCAAAGGCGGAAATTGGATTCAAGTTGAGATAAAGGGAACGGACGGGATCAATGCGATGGGTATCGGTTCACGAGTTACTATCTATGATGCCCGCCGTGCAGGAAATCCAAAGTCGCTGCTGAGCATGAAGGAAACGGCTTCCGGTTTCGGATATGCGTCGGGCCAAGAAGCCGTCGTTCATTTTGGCTTGGGGGAGAAGGAGACTTGCGACGTCCAAATCACTTTGCCCCATGGCAAAGGGACAATCACCCGGGCAAACCTTTCGGCAAACCAGCGCATGGTGATCTCCACCAACGAGGAATTGCGCGATGAGAATTTGTCCAACCGTCCATGGCCGCCCGAACTGCCCGGAGTCAAAGAACATTACGCTTCCGTCCAAACGGACAAGTTCCTGGAAATTCCCACGGAGGTGCGCAAAGCGATGAGCGAGGAAGGCTATGCGGAATTTGAAATGGCAAAGGTTGCTCCGCGCGTTGAGATCTCCTTTCACGACAGGCTCGGGCCTCAGCCGGCAGAAAGGCGCTTGTGGTCATCTTGGGGGGACATATGCGTTGCAAGGGATGGCTCCGTTTACAGCGCGATCGGGGATCATGGAGATGACGCAGGTGGAGACGGCCGTTGCCTTATTTACAGGTGGGATCCAATGAAGAGCAAATTAACCCAGGTTGCGGATATGGGAAAGATCGTCCCTCCCAAGGCCGGACAGCCCGCATGGACCAAGGTTCATGCCCGCATCGACGAGGGACGGGATGGCGGCATCTATTTTTCCTGCACCTTGAATGGCGGGCAGAAGGCAGGTGATCCAAAATACAAATGGAACGATCGGCTCCCCGGTGGCCAGCTCTATCGTTATGACCCAAAAACAAAGGAAACCAAGGTATTCTCAAACCTGCCGCCCAAGAGATGTACCGCTACCTCGCTCGTCGATCCCGACCGAAACCTTTGGTGGTGCAACCTGGAGGGAGGAGAGGGCGACGCCCTTTACGCCCTCGATCTTGAATCCGGTAAGGTCGTTCACCAGACCAAGGACGGTGTCGTCGAATTCAACCGGGCGATTGCATTGGGGAAAGATGGATCGATTTATTTCAACGGGAAGGAAGGCAAATTCCACCGAATGGATTTGGAAACGGGGAAAACCTCTTTTTGCGGCATCACGTTTCCAGGGGAATCTCCTGGAATTCGCTCGGCTACCCGGATGTCAACGAATGGATTTTTTTACGGAAGCACCCACAAAACAAACCAACTTTATGCAATCTCTCCCCATCGCAAAAAAATCGACATGTTGGGACCCACTTGGGGGACGGGGCAGTACACGACCGTTATGCTACTTTCAGCAGACGAGCGGTTTCTTTACTATTTGCCCGGCTCCCACGGTCAGGCATGGAAATACGGCACGCCGGTTATGCAATTTGACCTGAAAAGAAAAAAGCGGAAGGTGCTCGCTTTCCTCGGGCCGGCAATGGAAGAACAAATTGGCTATGTTCCGGGCGGGACCTATGGAGCGAAATTGAGTAAAGACGGTTCTACCTTGTATGTTAATTTCAATGGTCATCCCCGCGACGATATCAGACCCTCGAATCTCAGGCCAATTGGTTTCGGCCTGAATGCGTTTGCGGCCATTCATGTCCCCGAATCAGAACGCTGACCATCCGCAAGTCAAACAGCTTTCGGATTGCCCTTTTAAGCTGGGAGCGAAGGGGTGCTCATTTGGGTGAGTTGCTGCTGATCCGGCAGTCGAGCGGTCCTCTGTCTCATCGGCATTGCCGATAAGGAAAGAAAAGCAGAACACCATGAGCAAGAGAGCAAACCTTTTTTGATGGAAAGGTTTCATGCCGGAATGGGAAGGAAGACGCGCCCAAGGCTTAGATCAAGAATCTGTCGATCGCGCCTGTCTGCTTGAGACGATTGCGTTGCATGGTCAGGTCCAGATCACCATAATGCTCAATCGGGCTGCCGTAAGCGTTGAGCAACGTCGTATACCAATTGCTCAACGTCTTGTGTCCTTCGGTACCGTGAAAAGGCAAGCGGACGTAGCGACCCGCAAGATCGAGCTTTGAGTTCTTGCCGGTCATGAGGACCATCGGCGCCTCCGTGTCCGGGCCGTGGTGGCCGGCTCCGGTTTCGGGCATGTAGATGATCGTCGTGTTATCGAACATCGTACCATTTCCCTCGGGGACGGATTTGAGTTGGGTCACCAGAGTTCTGACTTGCTTGATGTGGTGGGTCTTGATGGCATCCCTCATTAGGGCGGCGCCTGAAATTTGGCCGCCATGCCCGATCTGGTGGATACTTGTCTTCTGGGTGTTCTCCGGAAGGGAGGTGATGTCGGTGCCCAGGTCGTCAATGGTGTAGGTAACGACGTTGGTGATTCCTGAAGCCAGCGCTCCGATGATCACATCGGTGAATGCCGCCTGTTTCTGGGGTAGGGTTGCGTTTGCGCCGCCGTTTGCATGGATCGGGTCGATGTCGGGTAGGTGTTGTTTGATCTTTGCTCCCAGGGACTCGACTTTGGCGTTGCGGTCGCGGATGGATTGGAGCGAATCGACCTGATCGCTGATCTTGAGGCGTTCATCACCGTCCAACCCCTTGAGTTGGCGGCGTTCCTTGTCGTGCAAGTAGTCGAGGAGGGCGCGGTCGGATTCTGCCTCCGAAGTATTGGTGACCGATTTGAACAATTCTTGATGGGCCGTCATGGGGTCGGCGTAGCAGTAGTTGCGTTGTTTGGCCGCCGGAGCGGAATAGCCGGAAACAATACCTGTCCTGTGATCACGCCCGTGAGGCACCGCCAGAGACATCTCAACATGACCGAAAGGGGAGGGGAAAAGCTTGGCTAATTCGAAATCAATGGTCGCCCGCTTGATGTTGCTGAGAATGTCGCGTCCTGCTTTGTAGGCCCCCATGCAACCGGAGTAGGAGTAGTGCCCGCCTCCGCTGACCGACATCGAGATGCCGTGCAGGATGGTGATGTTCTCTTTATGTTCGTCGAGCCCTTTCAGCCAGTCGGGCAATTCGTGCTTCGACAAGTCAACCTCGAAGGATTCCTTCTCCTCGTGCTTTTTCAACTCTTCGGCGGAAAAGGAGGGGAGGCCGAATTGGGTGGGCAAATTTCCGTTGGACTTCCGGATAAAGACGAACCGGTGCGGGAAGCGAACCGAATGCTTCGCTGAAGCGGCCCTTAGGTGGGTAAACGAGGGTGTGAGCGCGAGGCTGGCCGTTCCCAACGCAGTTCTCTTCAAAAGTTCTCTTCGGTTGATCAACATGCTTTATTCCTTGGTGTTGCGTTTGCGGTAAATAAATGAATCTGAGGTTAACAGGGAAACGATCACTTCGTCGAAGCTGCCTTCATTGTCCACATAGGCTCTGTTTGCGTCAATCAAGGTTTTGGAGTCGGAAAGCGTTTCGTTGCGTCCCAAAAAGTAGCGGAAGGCATGGCGGATAATGGACTGTCGTACCTTTTCCGATCTTGCCAGTCGGTCGATCAAGTCGAATGCATCTTTGACCTTGCCGTCCAATTTCGGGTCACCCGTTCCCTTGAGAACTCCACGAGGATCGACCGGCAACGTTTTGAAAACCGAAAGCGAGGCACCGAAGGCGTTTACCTCACCACGCTTGGCTTCTTGAATTAAGTTTTCCGGGTGTTCCAGGTTCTCCGCAGTTCGGTAGCGACCGAAGTCGTCGTAGGTCTCGAAGGGCAAGCCAAGGGGATCCATCTTTTCGTGGCAACGCCAGCAGTAGGATTCGCCCGTTCGGTCTTCCATCCTTTGGCGGAGGGTCTTGTGAGGGTCCGGCGGAATCACGGCATCCACGGTGATCGGTACGTCGGGGATTGTTCCGGCCAACAACTTCTCACGGATCCATTTGCCACGATGTATTGGATCAGTCTCCAAGTTTTGAGCATGGGCAATCAACCAGGCGGGATGGGTCAAAATCCCTTTTCGGTTGGGGATGGTGGCTGGCTGGTTGGGTGGATAGTCCCATGTCTTCCAATTGAGATTCCAGTAGGTGGTCACTTGTTCGCCGCGCATCTGTTGTCCGCTCCGGCCGAGAACCGGTCCGCCGTGCCAGAATCCCATGCCGTTCTTCATGTAAGGCAGGGCTCCGGTTTGACCTTCGCTGAAGTGCAGCTCAAGCCCATCCATCATTTTTTGGAGCTTCCTCAGGATTTTAGGGTGATCGCCTTGTTTCTCACGTTGAAACTCCCAGTGGGTTCTAAGAAAAGCCTCATGCGGGGCGACGTCTTCCGGCTTCCACGCCTGCCAGTTTTTGTTCTTGAAGTAGTCGTAAATGCTTCTGAGCGCATCGGACGCGGCTTTCATCGACGCGTTGTCTCCGTTGTGAAAGACATAGAATTTTCCGGACGTCAGCAACGTCTCAAAGACTTGCTCGTCTTTTTGGAGGATGTGCTCGACCAGCATGTCCGCCTCTTCGATCAACCGGCTGACCGCTTGCTCGTGACGTCCTGCCCCAAAACGCGAATCGTCCTTGAAGACGTTCTGTGCCTTCGGGTAGCCAAAAAAATCCCGGAAGAAACGCAACTTGCGTATTGGCTGGTTCGTCACGCTGGGGTTGAGGTTGGCGGCCTGTACGTTCTCGTCGATGATGTTCCATTTGTCGCGGCGAGCCAGAAACCTGCGGATCTCCCTTTCGTAGTCCTTGCGCGAACCCAACCGTCCCTCCTCTGCGGCTTTTGCCATTGCTTCATCCGGGCTGTTATCGGTCAACGCATAGGCGAGGGCACGGCTCGCATTGCGGGGCGACATCAACCGTCGGCCGTGTTCGTCCGCTTCGCCCTGGCCAAACTCGTTTCGATAGGCAAACTCAGTGCTCAGGACAAGGGACTCAATCAACTTCCCGATGGCCTTCTGCCTATCCAGCTTGGAGAGGTACAGCTTGAATTGCACTATGTTTTCAGCCAGTTTCGAATCGGTTGGCTTTCGCTCAAAGATTTGCTCGTGCAGTTCGATTACAAACTCGGCGACCAAGGTTTCTTGAAATCCCCCGGCGGATTGCCGATCTGCTTTGAATGCCGCCTTCCATTCGGCCAGGCACTTGTCGATGATCTGGACGTGCCGGTCACCTTGCTTACGGTTCTTCTTGATTGTGCTGCTGATGGCCGCCATCTCAGCGTCATTGAGCGGGGTGTAATTCGGTGCAGAGAAGTTCTCCTTTTTTACGTGGGGGTAGAGTCTGTTCATGTCCCATGTGTCGTAGAACAACTTCATGGTCGTGATGCGGTTGCCGATGCGGTAGTCGGTGACGCCCTCCAGAAACCAGTCCCTTTCACATTGCTCGATGATGTGGTTGTATTCAGCAAGGTTGGCTTCGCTGTAAGGCGCCCAAACGGCATTGCCTTTGTTGTCCGATTCCGATTTGGCCGTAATTTCCTCGACCTTGTATTCCGTGCCTTTGTAGGTGACGATTCCCCTCAGGATGGCCTGAAGATCCTCCTGGTCAAACCGTCCTAGGAAATCGAGGTTTTCATGCCGCTTCTGAATGCCGTTGGCCTGATGTTTTGGAGGCCCTGGGTAGGCGATGTCTTGCCGGACGACCTTTGGCAACAGTTTCTCATGTTCTTCGCCATAGATGTTTTTGAGCAGACGCTCCATAAAGACATAGGTGCGGAGGAACTGTTCGCGGTTACGTAGAATCTCCCGATAATTCAGTTCGGTTTCCATCAGTGCGTACATTGCCGGGTAATGTGTCTTCATGATGGACTCGGAGGACATGTGCCCGGCAACACGCTTTGCGTTTCCGATCATGGTGAGCAGGTGGCCAGTCGTCAAACGCTTGTGCGAACTGTATCGGACTCCTACTTTTTCCGGCAACAAAAACGGGTTTGTAATGGTTCTGCGGAACTTGTTTCCATGCTCCGTTTTGGGGCTCCAGTGAACTCCGCTGTCTCCCTGAACCTTGTGGGTTGTTCCGTAGATTTTCCGGGTTGAGCGGTAGTTGAGCAGGCTATTGATTTTCTCATTGAATATAAACTCACTAATCAACCATCTGCGATCCGGTGTGTACCCAGCCAAGTCTGCGTACTCACCCGAAAATAAATCTTCGTGAGAAGTCACGTTACCGTACTCGAACCGCACGAGTTTCTCAGCAAGCGCCTTGGCCGCGTTGCCTGTAAGTTGACTATCCAACCACTGCAATAGAATCTTTTTCTCCGTTCCCTTCGGTTGCTTGGCTTTCTCAGGAGGCATTTCTCCGAGTTGGATGACTTCCAGCATGTTGCCGTACAGATGCTGGAGGTCCACTGCGTCCATGGTCTCCAATGCATCGAATCGCAGGTCACCCTTTTGTTTCTCGGGGCCATGACAGGTAACGCAATAAGTATCCAACGCGCGCGTTGCTTGCTCGTGCAGCGCGACCGGGTCTATCTCCGGACTGGAAATCCTATCGTCCGCAGAGGTAGTCTGTCCAAACAGCTGCCCGAAAGATGCGACCAATAGGGTTATGAAACCAGATAAAGCCGATTGGTAACCTATCCGATACATCTTAGCTTGGGGCATACGCCATGACTTTAGGAATGAAGCAGATAACGACCCCGCATATCCCCATCGCCAGACCTACCACGCGCATGGCGCTTCCCGAGTTGTAGTTTGGGTTGATCTTCTCGGGGTCGGAACCCCAAAGCCTGCCCCAACCGCGATAAACCGACCATGCTGTTTTGGGCAGGAATAGATGGAAGAAGCCGAGCAGTGCCAGGGGGACGCCGATGATGAGGCAAATTCCCCACGAGAATATTGAAACGATAAGGTCCAAATCGCATTTTCTCCCGCAATCCAGTTATTCTGAATTTTCCGAATGATCGTTTTACTTTATTGGAGTGAGGACGAATTCCTTGATCGCCACGCCTTTTTGCGGTGGTTCGTCGCGCCAGAAATTCAGGAGGTTTTCACCTTTGACGAGAGTGACCTCAACGGGTTCCGAGATTTGCCAGACTCCTTCGGTGAAGGGCATCTTCATGGCTACCCCGGTCCCCTCGTTGGCCGAGACCTTGATCCGCTGATCATAGTTTGCCGTGACCACCTTGGCTTCCAAGGAATACTTGCCCGCTCTTGAAGCCGATACCTGGTATCCGAACCGGGACTTCGTTGCTTGCTTGGGTCCGGTCGGGTCAGTCTTGGGGCTGACCGAATAATAGTTTTTGGCATACTTGTCTGATATGCGTTCGCAAACGTTTCCGTAGATATCGTAAAACCCCCAGGGATTTGGTTTTTTCTGCCCCACGGGATGAGACTTGGCCCCGGCGTTGTCCTTGAACCAGGCATAGTCTCCGATTCCGGAAGGATCCTCGCCGAAGAACCATTTGGTGCCCCGTCCCGCCCGGCTGGCATATTCCCACTCGGCTTCAGTGGGAAGCCTCCCATCGGCTCCCGTGATCTCGCTTATTCTAATGCAAAATTGCAGGGCGTCAGGTTCGGATACGTTGTCGACCGGACAGTCCGGATTCTTGGCGGCTCGGCTCCGGTTTGATCCCAAGGCCACTTGGTACTGGGCTTGGGGCCTCTCGTACTTGCCCAGGGAGAAGACCTTGGGCAGACCCACTACCTGCCC
>JACNJI010000240.1 GCA_014382645.1 Verrucomicrobiota bacterium
CCTCGTACACCTCCCAAGAAGGTTTCGCCCGCGCCTGTGAACCTTTCCACATCGGTCTTCGAGGCCAACGCATCTTTCGTCATAGCCGATCTGTCCATGGAGATGCTGTGGGTGAAGCCGGGAACTTTCGAGATGGGTAGTCGGTCGTCCGAGAAGAATCGTGCGGACGACGAAACCCCGCATACTGTGACGCTGTCGCAAGGTTTCTACCTCGGCAAACACGAGGTGACTCAGTCGGAGTGGGAGAAGGTGATGGGAAGTAACCCCAGTCATTTCAATGGAGCGGATCGCCCCGTGGAGAGAGTGTCTTGGACGGCGGTAACGTCTTTTTGTGAGAAGCTCACTGAGCTGGAGCGCAAGGCGGGACGCCTACCTTCGGGGATGTCTTACCAACTGCCCACGGAGGCCCAGTGGGAGTATGCCTGCCGAGCAGGAACTAAGACGGCTTATACTTTCGGAGACAGCCTGACTTCCGGACAGGCGAATATTTCCGGTGGTCCCGACGAGACCACGGACGTGGGCAAGTATCCTGCGAACGCTTGGGGCTTCCACGACATGCACGGCAACGTATGGGAATGGTGCGCGGACTGGTATGGCGATTACCCGGCCGGTGCAGTGCGTGATCCTGTCGGTCCTGCGGATGGCTCCATCCGCGTCTTACGCGGTGGTTCCTGGTACTTCTCGGCGTACTCCGCCCGTTCCGCGGATCGGAGCAGGGACGGGCCCGCCTTCAGCATCAACTTCCTGGGCTTCCGCCTCAGTCTCCGACCGACCAGCCAGTAGCGGAGTGAGAACGGAGGGAGCCGCCGAGCAGAGCGGAGCCTGCGCGGGGAGCGACCGGAGCCGAACAAAGCGGCGCTTTTTTTCGGGCTTTGCCGGCATTGCCGCGATAAAGGCTAAAATACGCTTCTTCCCAATAAGAGAATTAAGCTGTGTTGGTCCGAGGAAGGATCTTAATTGGATTTAAATCTAATGATTAAACTTTCGGGGGATAGATTTCCCTTCTTGCCCTTATTTGTTTTCGGACAGTTTCGGACAGAATTCTCTCATTTTATCTCAATGATGAGCATTATTTTGCAAAATCCATTTGGATGACCGAGGGATTAGATTTTCTTAAGTCCCGGTATTGATGGCGGAAGGGGAGGGATTCGAACCCCCGGAACCGTTTCCGGCTCAGCGGTTTTCAAGACCGCCGCATTAGACCACTCTGCCACCCTTCCTGAAGATGGAGCCACCTGTCGGACTCGAACCGACGACCTGAGGTTTACAAAACCCCTGCTCTACCAACTGAGCTAAGGTGGCCTTTGTTTGTAGGACTCCTTCTACCGTATGATGCCCTTGAAAGTCAAGCCGTCCACCTCTGAGCAAGGCGATGCCGACGGAGTAAACTAGAGCACCTTTATCGGTACGGTGACTTCCTTGAGACCAAGTACCTTAATGAAGAGGTTGCCCGACCCCGGTTGCCCTCCCTTTACGGGGATTGTGGCGGTGCGGGTGCCTGATTGGATGCGAGCCTCGGGCATGATGACGGAGGCGGGCACATCGGTCTCGACTTGGACGGGCAATCCGCCCGCAGGGGCCTCGAAGTCTATCTTGAAGAGCAGTATTTCGCTTTCCCCGGAAGAAATTTCAATGCTTTGCGGTGACACGCTCAAGGAGCTTTCGTCGATGCGGAAATCTCCCACGTCGAAGCTGCCGTAGGGACCACCGATTAACTGCACGGGATAGTCCACTCCGGCGGGCAGGGCGGGAACCACGAATCGAATTTCATTTTCCGAAAGGTATTTGGTTTGGGTAGCTTGGCCACCGAAGCGAACATTGTCGTGCCGAGTGAAACCGCGTCCCTGTACCGCGATCTCGGAACCGACGGGAGCCCGATAGCTGGCGAGGTTGCCGACATAGCGGTTCTCCAAGCTAAAGCGCTGCAACTTGCTCTTCTTTTCCTTTTTAGGAGTCGATCCGTTTGTGTTTACCTTATAATCCGCTCGGAAGTAATAAGCCGCCTCATCGTAACCAGCGGGAAGTTTGTAGTCGCAACTCCATATCCTATTGTTCAATTGATCGGTAACCATCGACACCTCTTGTCCGCCGATTACGGCGAAGACCTCGACGGAACCTTCGACGATGTTCCGATCCTGCAGGTCGATCTCGGTCTGCAGGGTGTAGATGCCGGATGGATTCTGGTTCAGGTTCCCCGACGTGAGGTTTATGAAACTTGGCTTGTTGCAACCAGCTAACCAGAGAAAAGCGGTTGCGAGCATGAAAGACTTGAGAGAGAGGCGTTGCATCGTCATTAAGAGGTTTATGATTTCTTGGTCTGTGAATTTGGCATGAACGTTCAAGGTAAAAACAAGGCAGAGCAAAACTCGCTGGGCTTATACGTCCACGTGCCGTTCTGCTCGTCCACATGTGACTTTTGCGCGTTCTACCAAGAGAAACCAAGAAAAAACTCAATCAAAAGTTACATAATTTGGTTAAGGCGAGAGTTTATGCGGATTGTGCCACCTCGTTCCGTGGAGACGATTTTCATCGGGGGAGGGACGCCAGGAGTGCTTTCGCCCGATCAACTTTTCGAGTTGTGCGAAATTGTGGGAGGAAAGTCCGGCGACGAGGTGAAGGAATGGAGCGTGGAATTAGCGCCTAATGAAGTAACTCCGGAAAAGCTGGGGGCACTCAAGGCCGGGGGCGTAACCCGAGTCTCATTGGGGGTACAAACCTTCGATACTGAACTTCTTGGCGAAATGGGTCGCCGGCATCCTCCTGAAAAAGTTCTGTCCGCTTACGATTTGATTCGAGACATGGGGTTCGAATCCGTCAACTTGGATCTTATCTTCGGTGCTCCTGGGCAAACCATTGAGCAATGGGAAGGCGATCTTAGCCGGGCCATTGAACTGAGTCCCGACCACATTTCCACTTACTGTCTCACATTTGAGGAGGACACGGCTTTGTACGCGCGCTTGGCCAAGGGCGAACTGAGCATAGACCCCGAGAGGGAGGCTGCTTTTTACGAATTGGCGTGGGAATACCTGCCTAGCCGTGGTTACGACCAGTACGAGATTTCCAATTTCGCCCGGCCAGGCATGGAATCTCTTCACAACCTCAATACTTGGCGAATGAACGAGTGGCTGGGTTATGGACCTTCTGCCGCTTCTCAATTCGGCGGCAAACGTTACCGCAATGTTTCCAACCTCGAGGCATGGGGCCACTCTCTCGAAGAAAACAATGCTTCCCCGGTTGAGGACGTCGAAGCGCTTTCCGACAGAAGCCTTGCCTACGATTCCGTGCTATTCGGGCTTCGGCTCAACGCTGGTTTCGATTTTGCCGAGATTGGGCACAGGTTTTCAGTCCCGTCCTCTGCCTTTGATCCTTTGCGCCTGTTTTTTCAACGTTTTGAGGACGAAGGATTGGCGGAAAGAGCGGGGGAGCGATACCGTTTGCTCGACGCAGGTCGGATTCTCGCCGATGCCATAGCATCAGAGTTGCCCGAACTGGCCACCGTTGTTTGACGTTTTTCTTTCTGTGGGGACACTTGTAGAAATGAAATCTATCAAGTTTTCTATCCTGTTCCTGATTTCTATTATCCAGATCGTCCTCGCTCAGTCCGAGATATATGAGTGGACGAACAGTGGGGGCCGAATGATCAAGGCCAAATTCGTCCGAGGAGATGCGGAGACCGTTACGCTTTTTATGAACGGTCGAAACTTCGTCATTAAACTGTCGGATCTCAGGCTCGAGTCTCAGGAGTTGGCCCGGAAATCATCCGTGCCTCCCCCACCTGCAACGCCTCTTTCGTTACCTGTAAAATCCATCCGCCCCATCCGATCCCGATTCGCCTGATCCTCCGGCGGTTAAGAAAACTGCGGGACCCAGAGGGAAGGTTCTCCTCCCCACTCTCGGTTCGGGCAAGTGGGCGAGTTATCACTCCGTGCTCGAGTCCACCAACTTTGACGTAGCCCTGCACGGAAACGGTCATTTCTATCTTTACCTGAAGGACGGCAGCGAACCGCTCCTTCAAGGTCGCCCTCTTGTTTTTAGGTTCTACCACGGATATTACAACAAACCTAACCCTCGAGGAGACACCCATGCGTACTCGTCGACAAGGGCCGATCTCCACTATTACTTTCGCAAGATGGTTGGTTTCAAGAACCCGCCCAAGCCCTCCGAGAAATTGGGTCGGATAGAACTGCAGGCGGAACTGGAGGACGGGGTCATCCTCGAGATCGGTTTCGAGGCCACTTCTCGCGGGGTCGCCATTTGGGCGGAAGCGGACGATCCTTCCAGCGTGGATCACGAAACCGTCTTATCCGTCGGGTTTCACTCCCCGGACTCCATTCTAATGAAAGACGGCGATGGTCCCAAGCAGTGGAAGAAGTTTGTGGACGAAACGGCCATTGAGGTGAAAACCAAAACGGGTGCGAGGGAAACCATTCCTTATCTCGAAAAATGGGACGACCTGAAAAAGAAGCTTACCTACCACAAGGGAATTGAAACCGCCTTCGTTTCGGGCAAAGTCTTCGGGAAAAGGAAAATCACTATTGGCCCGAAGTCACTTCGCAATTCCCTCTTTACCGTTGGAAGTTACTCCGGTGTTTTCCCGCTCCAGCATCACTACTACATTCTCCGTGATCTCTCTGGCGGAGAAATCGACAAAGGCCGCCGCCTAGAAGTAGAAATCAAGTAGCCTAGCCAGCATTCAGATCACGGAACCCATTGCCATGAGCTCCCGCTAATGTCCTATGACAGGTATTGGCTTTTACTTTTCGGGGAAAATGGTATGCTTGTTTGTTTCCCCCCGATACTTCATGGTCGCCACGAACGTACATCCGGTTGCGGACAAATTATTGCCCCGGGCCGACAAGGAACGCCTGCTTCGCCAAAGCGGGCGGGTGTTCTGGTTGTATGGATTGTCGGGTTCGGGGAAGAGCACGTTGGCCATCGGATTGGAGCGTAGCCTGCATGAAAACGGTCTGGTTGCCGCCGTTCTGGATGGTGATAACTTGAGATCGGGCTTGAACAAGGATCTCGGTTTTTCCGATGAGGATCGTGAGGAAAACCTGCGTCGGGTGGCCGAGGTGGCCAAGCTTTTTGCTGAGAGCGGTTTGGTGACCATCGTTTCCTTCATCACCCCTCGGCAGGAATTTCGCGAGACCGCACGGGCAATCGTAGGCGAAGATGATTTTCGAGAGGTTTACGTCAAGGCTTCCTACGCTACCTGCGAGGAGCGCGACGTGAAGGGGCTTTATGCAAAGGCGAGGGCAGGGGAGATATCCGATTTCACGGGCAAGGCGTCCACCTTCGATGAACCGGACTCGCCTTGGTTGACCATCGAGACCGAGAAGTCTTCGCCCGAGGAATCCCTCGTTCAATTGATGGATGCGGTCCTCCCCTTGGTTCAGCTTCACGAATAAGCCGGATATTTAATTCCTTTTTTAGACTTACTGCCAAGATCTTTTTTTTGAACAAATACGATGCGCACATACAACGCCACGCACCTCAACCAACTCGAGTCCGAGTCCATTTTCGTGCTGCGGGAGACGGCCGCCCAGTTCGAACGTCCCTGCCTTCTTTTTTCGGGGGGGAAGGATTCCATCGTGATGGCGCATTTGGCCGCTAAGGCCTTTGCCCCTGCAAAGACACCCTTTCATTTTCTTCATGTGGACACGGGGCACAATTTCCCCGAGACCATTGAGTTCCGAGATCGTTTCGTGGAGAAACGGGGAGCCCAATTGGTCGTGGGGTTGGTGCAGGATTCGATCGAACGAGGCACGGTGGAGGAAGAAACGGGGCCAGACGCCAGCCGAAATGGCCTGCAGTCCGTGACCCTGTTGGAGTCCATCGAGCGTGAAGGCTTTGACGCCTGTCTCGGTGGCG
Organism: Verrucomicrobiota bacterium; assembly: GCA_014382645.1. Classification (GTDB taxonomy): domain Bacteria; phylum Verrucomicrobiota; class Verrucomicrobiia; order Opitutales; family Seribacteraceae. The sequence goes on from JACNJI010000240.1 coordinate 5,872, forward strand.
GTCGCCGGGACGAGGAGAAGGCTCGGGCGAAGGAACGTTTCTTCTCTCATCGTGATGCGTTTGGGCAGTGGGACCCCAAGAACCAGCGACCCGAGCTTTGGAACCTGTTCAATGGTCGAATGGCTCCCGGCGAAAACTTTCGTATCTTCCCTCTTAGCAATTGGACGGAGATGGATATTTGGCAATATGCCCGACTCGAGGAAATCGACTTGCCGAGTCTTTACTTCGCCCATGAGCGAGAGGTGGTTGAGCGGAACGGCAGCCTTCTCGCAGTTTCGGAATTCGTCGTTCCCCGTGAGGGTGAAAACCCTGCCAAGGAAACGGTACGCTTTCGCACGATTGGTGATGCCACTTGCACGGGTGCCGTTCGGTCCAATGCCTCTTCTCTTGACGAGGTTATCCAAGAGGTGGCTGCCTCGAGAATTACCGAACGTGGTTCCCGCACCGATGACCGTCGTTCCGAGGCAGCGATGGAAGACCGTAAGAAACAAGGATATTTTTAGGACATTCAAATGACCGAAGACAAGAATTATCTGGAAATGGATCTGCTGCGGTTCACTACTGCGGGAAGCGTGGACGACGGAAAGAGTACCCTCGTCGGGCGACTTTTTTACGACACCAAGTCCATCTTCGAGGACCAGCTAGAGGCCATCGAGCGTTCCAGCAAGCAGCATGGTGACGAAAACGTTAACCTTGCTTTGTTGACCGACGGATTGAGGGCCGAGCGAGAGCAAGGAATTACCATCGACGTCGCCTACCGTTATTTTGCCACGCCCAAGCGAAAATTCATCATCGCGGATACGCCGGGCCACATCCAGTACACCCGCAACATGGTGACGGGGGCCTCTACGGCAAACCTAGCCCTCATATTGGTCGATGCCCGCAAGGGAGTGATCGAGCAGACCAAGCGCCACGCTTTCATTGCTGATCTTCTCGGGATCAAGCACGTCGCCGTCTGCATTAACAAGATGGATCTCGTGGACTACGGTCAGGATCCATACGATAAGGTTCTCAAGGAGTTCGGCGATTTTGCCTCCCGTCTCGATAACGTTACTGAGCTGACCTTCATTCCGATCAGCGCATTGAAAGGTGACAACGTCGTGGAGCGATCCGAGCACATGCCGTGGTACAAGGGGTCTTCGCTCCTTTATCATCTCGAAACCGTATACGTGGGGTCCGATGCCAATCATGTGGATGCCCGTTTTCCCGTCCAGTGGGTGATACGCCCGCATTCCGACGAACATCACGATTTTCGGGGTTTTGCCGGTCGAGTGGCCGGGGGGGTCTTCAAGCCGGGCGACGAGGTGACCGTGCTGCCTTCCGGGTTTTCGACACGGATAAAGAAGATCTTCATGGCGGAGAAGGAACTGGAAAAAGCGTATAATCCGCTCTCCGTTACCGTTACGCTTGAGGACGAAATCGACGTCAGCCGCGGCGACATGCTGGTGAAGCCCAACAACCAGCCCAAGGTTGATCAGAACTTGGATGCGATGTTGTGCTGGTTTTCCTCTTCCAAGAAGCTAGTGGCCGGATCAAAATATCTTCTGCGGCATACTACCAAGGACGTTCAGGCTATCGTCACCGAGGTTTTGTACAAGGTGGACGTCAATACCTTGCACAAGGTCGAGGATGATCATGAGTTCGGAATGAACGACATCGGTCGAGTCACCCTGCGCGTTTCCCAACCTTTGTTTTTCGATACTTATCGGCGCAATCGCAATACGGGGAGTTTTATCTTGGTGGACTCCTTCACCAACGAGACTTTGGCCGCAGGTATGATGCGCTAATTCGTCTCCCGATTTCTGTTTGTATTCCGGTCGCAACTGTCAGTGCTTTGTAAACAGTGAACTTTCCCGAAGAACTCCCGGAAAAGCTTCGTCAGTTGGGTCTTCGCCTGCTCGATCAGCATGCCGCCCGTACTCTTGTTCCTGCGTTGGGCGAAGCAAGCGGTTACTGGTTCGGAGGAGGAAACCTTGTTCAAGAGCCTTCCGGCGACTTGTTGCTTTGTGGTCGCTATCGTAATTCTGGAGATGCCCGCAAGGGAACCGACGCCGGTGAGAGAGGCCTTGAGCTTTCCATCTTCAGGGCAACGAATTCCGAAGGCCCGTTCGAGAAAATTCATTCCTTCTCCAAGGCGGATCTCTCCACCGAGGATGCTTCCGTAGTCTCAATCGAGGGTGGAAGTCTCTTGCCTTCCGTCGATGGTGAGTCTTGGGAATTGTTTGTCTCTACCGAGAAACAAATTCCGTATCCCAAGAATCTCATTCACTTTCAGAAGCCCGGAACTGGAGTCTGGAGCATCGACTGCCTTTCTGGTGATTCCTCGGATCCGACCTCGATCAGTACCGAAAACTCGGCTACTGTACTTTCGACTTCGGAGGGAGGTTTTTTGCATATGAAGGATCCCGTGGCCTTTCGGACTTCCGATGGTTTCACGCAACTCGTTTTTTGCTCGCATCCCTTTTCTTGGTCTAGCTCCAATACAGGTTTGGCCACTCGCGAGGCTTCCGGAGGCCCCTTCCACCTCGTTAGCAAGAGCTTACTGGATCGAGGTCCGAGCTGGGACGTCGCCTGTGTTCGTGTTACTGAACGGCTCCCGTTGCCGCAAGTGGGCATTCTCGAGAATCTGGCTCCTCTGTCTTTATACTTCTATGACGGGGCAGAGTGCCTACGGTCCCTTGACCAAAATCCGAAGGCGGCTCGTAGACCCAGAGGTTACTCCTGCGAGGAACTCGGCGGACTCGCTTGGGGATTTGACGATGAGTTTCCACAGTTGCGTCGCATATCGCAAGATTTTCCTCTATTCATCTCACCTCATGCAACCGGTTGCAGTCGTTATGCCTCGGCGATTTTCCTTGCCGATGGAACCCTATCCGCAGCATGGCAGCAAGTGGCCGCCGACGGTTCTCAACCTCTTGTCGGGCATTCACTGAACGCTGAGGAAGTAGCTAGGGTTCTGAGGGTTTAACAGAGATTTACCCCCACTTTTTCTCTATCGACTTTGGCTTTTCAGTTGGACAATTTAGCTCGTCTTCGACGGGGAGTTATTCCCAAGAATAGACCAATCGTATGTAATACTTCAAGTCCAAGCCCTCTTTCCCCGGGGCGGGGGTGCTGTTGTAACTGTTGGAGAGACCTGAGCGAATTTTCCATGGTGACTTTTTCCCGAGAGGGACCACCAGCGCCGAATCTTGGGTAAGCAGGTAATTGCTGAAATCGGTTATACTTGGGACTATGGTGACGTCAGTTTCCACCGATAGCAAATCCGAGAACCTATGTGAATGCTCGAGTCCGAAGTCTATGGCCGGATCGTCTAAGTCGTTCCCGCTGCCTTCTTGATAGGCTTCGTAGCGAAAGGCGGCACCTGCCCGGAGGGAGAGGTTCCTGTCGTCCTCGTTCCAAAAGATATACTTTAACCCCGAGGCCACGGTCGCTCGGATGTCGATTTCCTCCAATCGGTCGGACTCGAGATCCGTCTTTGCATACCAGCCGAGATGGTCTGTGAACTGGGAAGCGTATTCGGCGCCTCCTTTGGTCTCGTCCACAATGGTTGCGCTCTCTTTGTGGCTGTTGTTGTAGGATAGATAAAGGTCGACGGTGCGTAATTTGTTGCCGTAGGTCGAGTCGGCTCGAAGGCCAAGGCCGAAGTCTTCCGTATTGCCCGAGCTGCCCGCGAGGTCGAATCCCATTGAGTTTTTCCACTTCATGCGGTTCGCCTTAGCCAGTTTGTCTTTGGCGACGGTGACGGGGTCTTGTTCGGATTCCCGCCAAAGGTGTTGCAGGTTTTCCAGTTCGACTAAAACGGGAGGTACTCCCACGTTTAGTTTTCCTGCGTTCCCCGGGGCCACTCTTCCCTCTAT
>JACNJI010000168.1 GCA_014382645.1 Verrucomicrobiota bacterium
GGCCGGCGTGCCGATCTCCCTACTGGTAGAAAATGCTCGCCGATGTTTTCGGTACTCGTTGCGAAATGGTGAACGCCTTGGAAGGCGCAGCCTATGGTGCGGCTTTGTTAGCTTCTGTCGGTGCAGGCGTCCACAACAGTGTGCAGGAGGCATGTTCGGCTTGTATTCGTGTAACTGATTCTGTGGATACGGGTGCGGAACGAGAAATTTACGAAGCTTTTTATCCTAGGTACCGAGCTTTATACCCGGCTCTCAAGGATGAATTTGCCGCTTTGGCCGAGATCGTTGCAGGACAAGCTGGGTGAAGTCCTGTATTCTAACCAATCGCGGCTCACCTTTTTACGTGGGCAATGGGTAGCGTCGATTACGATAGCGACCGCGTCCTACGCGAGTATCTCCTTTTCCACTACGGATTGGAGGATGAAATTTTGTCCAAAGGCCATGGTCCCAAGGAAGGACTTGGTTTTCCCGTGCGAACGGTTTCGGAATTGCTGGACTCCAATACCTGCGCTTCGTCTTCGTGTCGGGCCTTGGACCTCGGTTGCGCGGTCGGGCGTTCCAGTTTCGAGTTGGCCAGAACCTGTACCGACGTTGTGGCAGTGGATTATTCGGCGACCTTCATTAGAGCCGCGAAGACTCTCCGCGATTCAGGCGAATTGTCTTTCGGGTTTCCTTCCCAAGGCGAAAGACGGGTCCCTTCCGTTGCGCGAATTCCTTCTGGAGTGGATTCCACCAGAGTTCGTTTCTTGACGGAGGACGCTTGCCGTTTGCCGAATGACCTAGGGAACTTCGACATCGTTCATGCCGCAAACTTGCTTTGCAGGTTACCCGATCCCGGTGCTTTGATCGAGCGTTTGCCTGAGCTTGTTCGTCCGGGTGGACAATTGCTTTTGGCAACGCCCTTCACTTGGTTGGAAGAATTCACTCCAATGGGAAAGTGGTTGGGTGGTCGACTCTCGGGCAAGGATTCAGCAGAGGTATTAAAGGATGTTCTTTCACCGAACTTTAGCTTGGAAATTGAAATCGATTTGCCTTTTTTGATTCGAGAGCACGAGCGGAAGTTTCAGTATGGGGTTTCTTATGGCACTCGATGGCGGCGCTTGGCGGAGTGAACGGTCTTGCTCCTCCAGTCATCGTGGCTTAGTCTCAATTAAAGTGAAAACAGTGGATGAATTACTTAGTTCGGTGGAATCTGATGTTGACCCACCCGCCGGCTTGCACCCTCTAGTTCTCTCTCTCTGGCTCGCCAAAAAAGGTCGTTGGGATGATTCTCACGAGGTGGCCCAAGACATTGACGAATCGGATGGTTCTTGGGTTCACGCCTACCTGCACAGGGTGGAGGGAGATGTGGGGAACGCTCGATACTGGTACTCTCGCGCTGGGAAACCGGCCAAGGGTGCCGATGATAGTTTGGATCAGGAATGGCTTGAGATAGCTGCAGTCTTGCTGGGAGATCAGGCTCCCTGAATTCAGGAATTTGAGTCAGGCGAAGAAATTTACTTTTACTGAGGGCGGGCGAGGGTCGCCCCAGTTGACACTTCCAAAGGAAAAAAGAAGCGATTGGATTACCCCAATCAGCTTACTTGTTCTTTGCGGGATGAGCGTACTTTTTATTCGATCTGCTCAAGCCTACGTAGGAGGAGGTTTATGGCGTATGCAGATTATTTGGGTGTTGATCGGGGCGTCATCTTACGCCGTCATGTCCTTGATCAACTACCATTTCTGGATGCGTTATGCCCACTACCTTTATGGACTGGGACTGCTTGCGTTGTGTATGGTTTTTCTTGGTCCGGAGATCTATGGAGCCAAACGTTGGATTGATCTTGGGCTTTTTAAAATCCAGCCCGCAGAGGCGGCTAAGTTGGCCACTCTTGTCTTGGGGGCCAGTATTTTAGCTCGATCTGAAATTGGGACTCTTCGGGAATCGATGAAAGGCATTGGCAAAGTGACCCTTTGCTTTCTCCTTCCTATGTTCTTGATTTTCATGCAACCGGACTTAGGATCAACCCTTGTATTTCCACCGATGTTATTTTTTCTTTTATACGTTGCGAAAATTCCTTCGCGTTTCTTTGTCGGCACATTTCTTCTATTTGTGGTGGCTTTGGGCGTGGTTGGGTTCGACGTATACCGTTACTATCAATTCAAAACTGAGAATCCGCGACCTGACGATACCGTACTCGCTTATGAGGACACTTCGCTTCTGCCGCTAAGGGATTACCAGCGCAAACGCATTCTGACCTTCCTTGCTCCCGAGGTGGTGGATCGCGGTGGAGTAGGAGCTAACTGGAATCGCATCCAGGCTCTGATCGCCGTGGCTACCGGAGGACTTGGAGGCAAAGGCCTTGGAGACGGCATGCAAGCCAAATTGGGTTACTTGCCCTCTGCCGTTGGCCATAATGATTTCATCTTTGCGGTACTGGCCGAGGAGGCCGGTTTCGCGGGAGGACTTCTTGCGCTGGGTCTATTCGCCGTGGTGATTATGGGCTGCCTTTTGGTGGCCGGCCGGGCGAGCGACCGTTTCGGTGCCATGTTGGCTACCGGGGCGGCGGCATTGTTGATGACTCACGTCTTCGTCAACGTCGGCATGACCTTAGGCATTACACCCATTACGGGTTTGCCTTTGCCCTTCCTCAGCTACGGTGGATCTTTCCTCGTTAGCTGCTGCATCCTGATGGGGTTAGTCCAGAGCGTGTATCGCCACAGGAAGGAGTTTCGATGAGTTTGCCCAAAGCATTTCTGCCGCTGGTGCAATCGAGCTCTTTGTCGTGGTTCGTGGGTTCCACAAATGTTCAATCGACATGGCTAGAAAAACTAAGCGCCGGCATCACGACCGGAAGCACCGCAAGTCCCAAAACGTGGAGACCACCGTCTCCGATGCATCCATTGAGGATCAACTAAAGGAAGCTCCTCAGGAACCCGATTCTCAACTCATAGATAAAGGAGAGCTGCGCAAGGAAGCGCAGGAAAGGGCTGCAAATCGGCCTATACGTGAGCGAATCCTATCTTTCTTCCGTCGCGACGACGGGCAAAAGGATTACAAGGAAATCATCATCAATTCCGAGGCCCTCGAACGTCGGGTGGCTCTTCTGCAGAATGGTGTGCTCGACGACTTCAGCGTCGAACGCAAAGAAGAGGAGCGTGTGGTCGGGGCTATCTTCAAAGGGAAGGTTCAGAACTTGGAAGCGGGACTAAAGGCCGCCTTCGTGGATATCGGTCAAGACAAGAATGCCTTCCTTCACTACTGGGACATGTTGCCCGGCGCAGGCAACAACGATCCCGACCTCGAAATTGTTAGGGAAAACAAAGGAAAGAATAGTGGCCGAGTCGAAGCCAAGTCCATCAAGGACATCCCAAAGGTGTTTCCTATCGGTTCTGAGATCGTAGTGCAGATCACCAAGGGGCCAATTGGCACCAAAGGGCCGCGTACTACTAGGAACTTGGCCCTTGCAGGGCGATTTCTCGTACTCATGCCCTATGGCGGTCAGTGTGGCATTTCCCGCAAGATCGACGACAGGACTGAGCGCAATCGTCTCAAACGTATCATTACCAATCTTTCATTGCGCGAGGGTATGGGCGTTATCATTCGGACCGTAGGGGAAAGCAAGCCCGAGAAGTTCTTTGACCGCGACTTGCAACTTCTGTTGCAGAAATGGGATGAGATTGAAGCCAAGATGAAGACCGTTAAAAGCCCTGCTTGTCTTTATCAGGAACCCGATCTCATTGGGTTGACCGCTCGCGATTTTCTAACCGAAGATGTCGATCGGGTTCAGGTCGACAAGAAGGAAGACTATGACCGACTCATTGAGTCTGTGCAGAAAATTTCTCCAAAATCGAAGTCCAAAATCAATCATTTTGACGAAGAAATCCCCATTTTCGAGCGATTCAGCGTCGAACGCCAAATCGAGCAGACCTTCATGCGCAAGGTGCCTCTGCCTTCGGGCGGAGAAATCGTCATTGAGGAGACGGAAGCTTTGGTCTCAATCGACGTGAATACAGGTAGCCACAAGGTCGATCGCAAGGATGGTAAAAACTTTATTCTCCAAGCCAATCTCGAGGCGGGCGTTGAAGTGGCTCGTCAACTGCGACTTCGCAACCTCGGAGGTCTTGTCATCATCGACTTCATCGATATGAAAAACAAAGGGGACCAACGCAAAGTCCACCAACGAATGAAAGCCGCCATGGCGGACGACAAGGCAAAGCACAACATCCTCCCCATCTCCCAACTTGGAATCATGCAAATCTCACGCCAGCGACATGAGGAGAGCAACACCAGTGGGATTTACGACGACTGTCACTATTGCAGCGGTCGAGGAATCGTAAAGTCGTCTCGTTCCGTGAGTATAGAAATACAGCGTCGTATCATAAGCGCCGTCCGACAGGTCAAGACTGTTGATCCCGCTCGTCGAGACATCAAGTTCAAGGTTTATATGCATCCTAGCTCTCTTCGCCGTTTGCGTGGTCCGGATGCTTCCTTGATTGCTCTCATGGAGCGAAATTACGACATCGTCTTGATGTTCGAGGCTTCGGAATCCTTTCACGTCGAGAATTTCAAGGTGATCGACGAATTGACCGAAAAGGAAATTCGTTAGTCCTCCGGGCATGCGCTTCCTCGTCGCCTTCGATAAGTTCAAGGATGCCTTGAGTGCGGGTGATGTTTGCCGCCTTGCTCGTGAAAAGCTTGAGTCCGGCTTGCCAAACATACGAGTATTCGAGAGCCCGCTGACCGACGGAGGTGAAGGATTTTGCGATATCCTTACCGGAGCGGTCGGCGGTCGATTCAGTAGCTATATCGTCGAAGGACCTCTTGGGAAGCCCGTAGAGGCTCGCATCGGCTATGTCGAACTAGGCCTTTTATCTCCCGAAGTCCGAGAGTTGGCGAATCTTCCCTCTGTGGGTGAAGTCGCGATTCTGGAAATGGCCTCGGCGGCAGGATTGGAGCAAGTGCCGGTGCCTTTGCGTGATCCTTGGTCGACTTCTACCTTTGGAGTGGGGGAGCTTGTTCTGCATGCGGCCAAGGATGGCGCTGCCGCCATATTGCTTGGCATCGGTGGGAGCGCCACAAACGATTTGGGTGTCGGAGCATTACGAGCTCTCGGCTTGCGTTTTTTTGATTGTGAAGATTGCGAAATCGACAATGTCTGTCCAGGTGCATGGTCGAGGATTACACGTATTTCCGGTGAATTGCCGGAGTTGCCTCCCTTGAGAATCGCCTGCGACGTAGACAATCCACTTCTTGGTTCTTCAGGCGCTGCCGCCTCTTACGGTCCTCAAAAAGGGCTGCTTGCCGAGGACATACTGCGGATGGATTCCGAAATGGCGAGGATGGCGTCGATGCTGTCGGATAAGTTCGGGGCGAAAAAGGACATGCTGACCGTGCCCGGAACCGGTGCTGCCGGTGGTATCGGGTTCGGGCTTGGCGTGGCTTGCGGTGGATGTTTAGTGCAGGGCTTTCCACTTGTCTCCGCTTGGTTGCAACTAGAAGAGCAAATAAATGACGCCGAGGTCATTCTGACCGGTGAGGGTCGCTTCGACTCGACTTCCCTCCGTGGTAAAGGTCCGGGAAAAGTTTTGGAGTTGGCGCATCGAGCAGGTAAGCCGGTGTTCGTTTTAGCCGGCTCTGTTTCCGATGAGGCAAGGCGAGAAGTCAGGGAAGTTTTTCCAAGTGTTTTCCTTCATTCGATTGGACGATCTGAGCTGTCCTTGGAAGAAAACTTGAGCCGCACCGGAGAATTTTTCGAGCAAACCTTGCAAAAAATAGTCGAATATAAAGAGTGGACGAAGCAGTGAAAGAAGACGAAACTATCAGGTTAGAGGATCGCCGTCGCCGCATTCGCCGTCTCAAAAAATGGATGCGGCCTCTGCCTCGTCGATCGAATGTTCATCGTTATCCGGTGCTCAAATGGTTCTCCGGCATGGCTCGCCCCCGCTCGTTCTTGTGGTCTTTCCGTTCTCGAGAAATGGTCACCGCCTTGTTCCTTGGACTGATCGTCGCCTTTATGCCTTTGGTTGGGATACAGATGCTGATTGTCTTTTTCATCGCATTTTGGTTTCGAGCAAATCTTCCGGTCATCGTCGCTCTACAGTGGGTTTCCAATCCCTTTACCATGGGCCCCATTTATTACGCCGATTATAAAATCGGTATGGCTATGATGGAATTGTTCGGCATCGCTCCCGAACCAAATCCCCTGCTTCAGTCCGACTATGACTGGGCTCATTTCGAACTGCGGGATATTGGGTCGTTGCTCGACACCTTCCCTCCCATGATGCTCGGCGGTCTTGCTTTAGGCTCTTTCCTTGGCCTCGTGGTGGCGGTTGCCTACAAATGGCTCGCCAAATGGTCAAAGGGGCCCTACGCCTCTTCAAATAAGAATAGCGAAACCTAGATGGGAACGGAGTATTGACAAATAATGAGTAAGAATAAAGGTTTGAGAAACGGGGCTTGGTTATCCTTGTTTTGGTTGGTTTTCTTTGCCGTCTGTATGGCACCGCTTAGCGGGGCTTCGAAGGTCGGTCTCGGCATCGACCATCTCGAACGAACCAAGTTCCGAGTTCTTCAAGGAAAACGGGTCGGGTTGCTCACGCATCCTGCGGGAAAGAATGCCGCAGGGCAAAGCACGGTCGAAGTGCTGCGTCGGCAGTCGAATGTTAATCTGGTCGCCTTATTCGGTCCCGAGCATGGTATCTATGGCTACGAAAAGGCGGCCGTTCCCGTGGACGACAAGATAGACTCGCGCACAGGCCTGCCTGTTTTCTCCCTGTACGGCAAATACAGCAAACCCTCTTCGGCGATGTTGCGAAAGATCGATGCCTTGGTGGTTGATCTCCAAGACGTTGGGGTACGATGTTATACATATGTGAGTTGCATGCGATACGCGATGGAGGCTTGCTTCGAGAATGGGGTGGAAGTGATCGTGCTGGATAGGCCGAACCCTCTCGGCGGACTATTGGTTGACGGCCCTCCCATGGATGAAAAGTGGATGAGCTACGTGGGAGCCTTTCAAGTGCCTTTTGTTCACGGTCTTACTATTGGTGAACTCGCTCTTTTTTCCAAAAAAACTCCCGAGGTCCTGAAAATAGAGTCAGGAGCAAGGCGTAAAGGTAAACTTACCGTAGTGCCTATGATCGGGTGGAAACGCTCCATGACGTGGCCCCAAACCGGCCTCAAGTGGGTGCCCACTTCCCCGAATATTCCAACTCTCGATTCCGTGGCCGGTTACCCGATGACTGGTCTGGGTGCTCAGCTCGGGAAATTTCGTCATGGAATCGGTACGCCGCACCCCTTCCGATTCCTCACTTTCGAAGGGCGTTCCCCGGCTGAAATAAAGAGAGAGCTCGAAGCCTTGCGTTTGCCGGGTTTGAAGTATCAGATAAAGACCGTTGTGAATTCCAAGGGGGAATCCGTTTCCGGAGTCTATCTCGTTGTCAGCGATTGGAAAAAATGGCGTCCCACGGCTCTTGCCTTTCACATGATGAAGCTTTCCGCCAAATGGGAGAGTCCCCAGCCATTTTCCCAAGCTGCCGAAGCTCAATCCAAACTGTTCAACAAGCACGTTGGGTCATCCGCATGGTGGAGTGAACTGTCCACCAAGGGCGCAGCTTCCGATCCCGACAAGTTTCTTCGTGAATGGAGTAGATCCGCTCAACTCTTCCGGACTTCAGTTCGCAAGTTTTTCCTATACGACTGATTTGCGTACCTACGATCGGGTAGGGGGGGAGGGAAATCCCGTTTACGCTACCGAGCCAAGTCTTCCTGTGAGAGAACGCGAAGATTGTTTCGGGTCAACACGTCGATGGCCACACCTTCGTCCTCAAGCCCGATGGCCAGCACCGGCCTGTCGTTCGGCCAAGTGAGAAAGGGGTAGACGTAGTGAATGTGGATTTCCGCTTGCAGCAACGCCGAGGTGACGTGCTTGAGGGAACTCTCGTTAGGCATTTCAACCGCTACGATTTTGCGTTCCGAGTGGGTAATCCCTAGCCGGCGAAGTTTTTCTCAGGTTTCGTCGGGATAATTGGTAACCATCCTTACGAGGGCACTGTCCGTGGTGTCCAGAACCGAGATGGCGTCCGCCGCATTCAACTTGCTCTGCATGTCGTTTAGCCACCCAACCTTATTCTCGGTATGGATGACGAACTGACGAATTACCTCCCTGCCGGGATTACGAATGGTCACTCTCTCCGAGTCGAAGTCTGTCATTTTTCGTTTCGAAAAGATTGAGTAATTATGAAATGAACGTCATCTATCACGATTTTAGTCTTATCCCTTTCAGCCACAATATTAACCCTTTATGAAATGTCTCAGCTTTTCAATTCGAATAAACGGCTTGCTTTCGTGGCGGTAGCGCCAAGTCTTTCTTTTCTCAAACCATGACGTATCACAGCTTCAATCGTTTGATCTTTATCCCCAGTCTCCTTCTCGCTTGCGGAGCAGGTTTGTCATTTGGCGCTACGGGCATGGAGCTATCCCAGGCTACAGCTACTGAATTGCGGCAGTTGGCCGAGGGTGGAGATGCCTATGCCCAAGCGGCTTTGGCGATTGCCCTTGCCAATGGAGACAATGGATTCCCCATATCGATTGTCGAAGCGGATAAGTGGGCTCGCCAGTCTGCCGCCCAAACACATCCCATAGGTAACTTCGCAATGGGGTACTTGACTCAAAATCCAATTATGGGAGCCGACTCTGCCATGCCGAGCAGATATTACTTTGCTGCATTCGGTGACAGAAAAGGAGTGCTTGTGCGGACGGCTATCTCGGGAGATCCCATCGCTTGTTATGCCCTCGGCATGATATTAACTTCCGACGAGCTTCGTCCGAAGGTGATCCCGGATCTTGAACTGGCCGCAAGGCATCATCAGGTTGCCGTGAGTGCCGGTTACATGCCTTCTGTTTTGCAGCTCGGCATCATGAAGGTCGAGGGTATGCTTGCGGTCAAAGACATGGAAGGGGGGCTTGCTCTTCTCCGGCAGGCAGTTTCCATGAATCTTCCCGTAGCCCACTACTATATGGGAGTGGTCAACTTGAAGGGTAGAGGGGTGCCTGAGGATCGCGGGGCGGCACTCGTGCACTTTCGTAAAGCCGCCGACCTCGGTCACGGTACTTCCATGATGATTACGGCTCACTTCTATGCCAGCGGACTCGCCACTCCTATAGATCTCGATCTTGCCTCTTTATATGCCCGGCAGGCTGCCGCCATAAAGGAATCCGGGGCCGAAGAGAAAATTCTGGAGATTCAAGCATTGGCGGAGTCAGGTGCTTTGGTCGCCACTTCATCCGGTGTTCCCGAACCTGTGGAAACGAGTGTTCCGCCACCACCGCCACCACCAAGCCCTTCCGGAATCATTCCTCCCACCGCACCGCCCCTGCCGTCCGCACCGGGTCCCGGCGTTACGACTACCACGCCAACCTATATTCCACGTGCTCCCTCTCCTGCTGAAACAACATTCGTTCCCGTTGCCCCACCACCGCCAACGACTCCTTTGCCGATTTCCTCTTCCTACAAGACTGCTCCAGAGTCCCGCGAGTTGGCTAAGCGCCTTTATTCCGGGCTTGGCATCCCCGTGGATTATGCCGCAGCTCACAGCAATTTCGTGATTGCTGCCAACGGGGGCGACGTTGAGGCCGCCCGTTACCTAGGAATCATTTATCTTCGCGGCA
>JACNJI010000447.1 GCA_014382645.1 Verrucomicrobiota bacterium
CACTTTACGACGCCATAGAACTCCCCGAACCCCCCACCCTCTTCGACAAATGGGAAGCCAACGCCCCCCCTGCACGCCACCAAGAACTGGAAGTCGATCGACACATGGACCTCAACTACGACCTTTTCGTCGACCTCACACCCGACTATGCACAACCCGCCTCGCAAAAGCGTCAAGACCGTTCGGCATGGTTCAACATGAAGCGCATGAGCACAGGACAATTAAAGAAGTGGCGAGATGCGTATGGCCCGAAAGACGCCGCCTTCCACAAGGCGAACCTAAAGGGAAAGGATCTTGTGCGCTGGAAATTTCAGCGATATGCCAAAAACTACCTTCGATGCGTAAAAGGCGTAGACGAAAGCCTCGGTCGCCTTCAGAAAACGCTTGAGGAACTGAATTTGGACGACAACACCGTGGTCATCTACTGCTCGGACCAAGGTTTCTACATCGGAGACCACGGCTGGTACGACAAAAGATGGATGTATGATGAATCCCTCAAGATGCCCTTCGTCGTAAAGTGGCCAGGCGTTACAAAAGCAGGTTCACGCGACAAGCACCTTGTCCAGAACCTCGATTACGCAGAAACATTCCTGGAAATGGCGAAGGCTCCCATCCCCGATGACATGCAGGGCAAGTCCCTTGTCCCGCTTCTCAAGGGAGAATCACCCAAGGACTGGCGCAAGGGCATATACTACCATTACTATGAGTACCCAAGCGTTCATATGGTACCCCGGCATTACGGCATCAGAACTTCTCGCTACAAGCTCATGAAATTCTACCAGTTCGACGAATGGGAATTCTACGACCTAAAGAAAGATCCCGACGAACTGACCAATCTTTACGGCGACACGGCTCAGGCAAAAAACATCAAGAGAACCAAGGCCCAACTAGAAAAACTCCGAAAGCACTACGCCGACGATTCAGATGTAAAAGTCATGTCCAAGGAATGGCAAGACAAGGTCCGTCCGCCGAAAGGTTGAATTACCTTGCAACAAATTTTCATTTTTTTGCCGCCTCGGAAATTTGGCTTTCAATCCATTCGGCCAATATATAAGGAGAAACAAAATTGTTTCTAACATTGTTTTTTTTCGGAAAGCCCATTTAGAATTAAACCTTAAAACCTAAGAGTAAACATGACAAACGAAAGCAAATGCCCGGTATTGGGCGGATCTCACAGACACAACGCGGTTGGCGCCACAGCAAACCAACACTGGTGGCCCAATCAGTTAAATTTGAAACTTCTCCATCAGAATTCTTCACTCTGTGATCCAATGGGTAAGGAGTTCAACTACGCCGAAGAGTTCAAGGATCTCGACCTAGATGCCCTCAAGGCAGACATCGATGCGTTGATGACGACTTCGCAAGACTGGTGGCCGGCCGACTATGGTCACTACGGACCTTTCTTTATTCGGATGGCGTGGCACAGTGCAGGCACATATCGCATTGGCGATGGTCGTGGCGGAGCAGCCTCTGGTACACTACGCTTTGCACCCCTCAACAGTTGGCCCGACAACGGAAACCTCGACAAGGCGCGGCGATTACTTTGGCCGATCAAGCAAAAGTACGGAGCAAAACTATCTTGGGCCGATCTAATGGTCTTCACAGGGAACTGCGCTTTAGAATCAATGGGATTCAAGACATATGGTTTTGCCGGCGGACGCGAGGACGTCTGGGAACCGGAAGAAGGCATTTACTGGGGACCTGAGACCGAGTGGCTCGGAGACGATCGCTACAGCGGAGACAGAGAACTCGATGAGCCTCTAGGCGCCGTGCAAATGGGCCTGATATACGTAAACCCACAGGGGCCTAATGGTAACCCCGACCCACTCGCTTCGGCACGAGACATTAGGGAAACTTTTGGCCGCATGGCGATGAACGACGAGGAGACTGTTGCCCTAATCGCAGGCGGACACACGTTCGGCAAGGCTCATGGAGCTGCCGATCCCGATCAATATGTAGGTCCCGAACCCGAGGGGGCCACAATCGAGGAGCAAGGCCTCGGTTGGAAAAACTCTTTTGGCAGCGGCAATGCAGGCGATACGATAACTAGTGGATTAGAGGGTGCATGGACCACCGAACCAGCTAAATGGGACAACAATTATTTCGACAACCTGTTTGGCTACGAGTGGGAACTCGGGCAGAGCCCTGCCGGTGCGGCGCAATGGTCACCTAAGGAAACTTCGGCACAGAACACAGTACCAGATGCTCACGACCCATCGAAGAAGCACGCTCCCATGATGTTCACTACGGACCTCGCCCTAAAGGAAGATCCGATCTATGGACCGATATCGAAGCGCTTTCACGAGAACCCGGAGGAATTCGCAGACGCCTGTGCAAAAGCATGGTACAAGTTGACGCATCGCGACATGGGACCAATCTCAAGATGTCTCGGCGCCTTGGTTCCTAAGGAAGCTCAACTATGGCAAGATCCGGTCCCCGATGTCTCTCATGAACTTATCGAGAATCAAGATGTCGCCGACATCAAGGGCAAGATTCTTTCATCCGGTCTATCTGTTTCGCAATTAGTAACTACCGCATGGGCGTCGGCAGCAACGTTCCGCGGCACAGACAAGCGTGGTGGGGCAAACGGTGCGCGCATTCGCCTCGCGCCACAGAAAGACTGGGAAGTCAACCAACCGGCCGAACTGGCCAAAGTACTGCAGACTCTGGAGAAAGTTCAAGAGGACTTCAACGAATCGCAGTCCGGCGGCAAGAAGGTATCGCTCGCAGACATAATCGTTCTGGGAGGATGTGCGGCCGTAGAGGATGCTGCTAAAAAAGCCGGGCACAATGTACAGGTTCCCTTCTCGCCCGGGCGGACGGACGCATCCCAAGAGCAAACCGACGTAGACTCATTTGCAGTGCTCGAACCGAAAGTAGACGGGTTTCGCAACCATCACGGCAAGGAACACTCGAGATCCGCTGAGGAACTGTTGGTTGATCGGGCGCATATGCTTACGCTGACTGCTCCTGAGTTGACGGTCCTCGTCGGTGGCTTGCGCGTCTTGAATGCAAATGTAGGGCAGTCCGAACTTGGCGTCTTCACCAACCGACCCGAGACATTGACGAACGATTTCTTCGTGAACCTTCTTGCCATGAATACGGAATGGAAGAAGTCCCCTAGATGCGAGCATTTTTTCGAGGGACGAGATCAGGGAACGGGCGAAATCAAATGGACCGGCAGCGCCGTCGACCTAGTCTTTGGTTCGAACTCACAACTCCGAGCCATCGCAGAGGTCTATGCATGTGACGATTCGGAGCAGGCTTTTGTGAATGACTTTGTAGCCGCATGGGGCAAGGTGATGAATCTTGATCGCTTCGACCTTGATCCATGTCAGGGAAATTGACCTCAGGGCTCCGGCTCTTAACATTCGGAGACAATCTTTCGGTCAATGCAGAAAGCTTCGATATCTTGTCGCTTGGAGTTGGCATAGATCCAAAATTCATTGCCTCAAGCCACTAGTTCGACAAGCTCTATGTAACCATGTTACCTGGAATCAAGCAATTCGACCTAACTGGCAAAGTTGCCCTAGTTACAGGCGGCTCCAAAGGCTTGGGCCAAGCCATGGCCGCTGGACTCGCGTCAGCAGGCGCCAACCTCTTTTTAGTCAGCCGTAATCTAGAAGAGGTCAACTCGAGCGCTACCAAGATAGCCGCGGACCATAAGGTCAAGGCCGCCGGTTTTCAAGCAGACGTAACGAAGGAAGACGAAGTCGAGGGAATGGTCGCCGAGGCTCTCGAACAATTCGGTCACATCGACGTGCTGGTAAGCAATGCGGGCGTGAACATTCGCGGTCCCATCGACGAACTGTCCTTCGAAGATTTCAAATACGTGCAGGACGTAAACGTAAATGGCGTCTGGTTGTGCTCACGAGCCGTGCTTCCCCACATGAAGGAAAGAGGCAGTGGGCGAATCATAAACCTATGCAGCACTCTCGGGCTAGTCGGGTTAGCCAACCGTACTCCCTACACGAGCAGCAAAGGAGCAGTAGCTCAAATGACGAGAGCTCTCGCACTCGAAGTGGCCAAGCAAGGCATAACCGTGAACGCCATCTGCCCGGGTCCCTTTCTGACGCCAATGAACAAGCCAATTGCTGATACCGAGGAAGGCAAGAAATTCATCGTGGGGGCCACGGCCTTGGAACGATGGGGCGAAATGCGCGAAATCCAAGGAGCCGCAATATTTTTGGCATCCTCTGCCTCCAGTTACGTCACGGGAAGCATGCTGGTGGTCGACGGAGGTTGGACCGCCCATTAGATTCTATTCGTTGGGAGAGAGGGTATCACGATCACGACCACGACCACGATACAGTGATAAAAAAATTATTAGCAGAGTTTCTGGGTACTTTTGTACTCGTGGTAGCAGGAACGGGAGCAGTGGCCATGGATGCATCGGTTCTCGTGATCTCTCTTGCCTTCGGATTTGCCGTATGGAGCATGATTCTAGTCTTCGGGAAGTGGTCCGGTGCCCATCTCAATCCAGCGGTTTCAATCATTTTCACTCTTCATGGGAAATTGAAAAAGCAAGCCCTACTGCCTTACCTTCTAGCCCAATTCCTCGGAGCGACCGCGGGAGCTATTCTGGTCTATGTCCTTAATGGGAAAGTCGCCGCCGGCTTGACGCTTCCGAGCGAACATGTCTCCTCGAACGGGGCTTTCGTTATCGAGGTGGGCATTACCTTCGTGCTTATGTTCACGATCCTACGAGCTCCATGCCTAGTGGGGAACTCGATCCATCGAATCGCACTCTTGGTGGGAGCGGCGGTGGGGGTGAACGCCTATCTGTTCGGACCGATGACGGGGGCGTCGATGAATCCTGCGCGCACATTTGGGCCTGCACTTGTAGCGGGCAACATGGACTACCTTTGGCTTTACCTATTCGCCACCATATTGGGAGCCGCAGTGGCCTTGGCCATACACAAGGCGATACCGCCAAAGCAGGCCGGTTGCTGTTAAGCTAGGCTCACTTCCTTGCCACCGTCTTCGGCGGATTCCACACAGGCCATCATCACTCGTTGAGTCTGCAAGGTAATATCAGGCCAATGAGAATCGGGAGTTCCTCCGAGGGCAAGATCCGAGAAGTTACTGAAAAGCTTGGTCTCTTGTGAGGTGGGGTGACTGTCGCTATACTCGTCGACCGCTACTCGGCTTTCATGACGCTCCATGTTGAAATCGCAAACGGTTTGGTCGAAAACAGGCTTTGATACAGTAAAGGCAACATCGTTGCCATAATAAGGTAGAACGACATCATCGATCCGAATGCTTCCCTTGGTTCCGCTGACATGGGCCCATTGCTGATGTTCCGTGAGGAACGAACAGTAAAAACTGGCGGAGACGTCGTAGTCAAAAAGCATTTCACCGGAGAACTCCGTCGGTACTTGGCGAGGACTGTCCGAACGGCCCGAGGCGTTCAGTAATCTACCCGTCACCGTGTGGGGCATTTGATAGTTCATCACCCAAAGATTGAACCGGATGTTGTACCAACCAAGGTCGCCCAAGCAACCCAAGGGCTCTAGGTCGCTGTGCATTCGAATGTTGCTAGTCAAGAAATCTTCAGGCGCCCAAAAGCTGAACTGAGTGGCGATACGCCGAAGCTTTCCAATGGTCTCGCCATCGTCGAGGCTCTCCCGAATCTCACCTAAACGATCACTGTGCATGAACATTACGCCGTCCATGAACTGAACACCCGCCTTATCGCAAGCCGCGATGATTTCCTCCACTTCCGCAACATCCACCCCGCAAGGTTTCTCACACATCAAGTGCTTGCCTGCCTCGGCTGCCTTGATCGCCCATTCCTTGCGGGGTCCGGTAGGCAATGGGACGTAGACGGCATCGATATCCTCGCTCGCAAGCATTTCCTCATAGCTTCCGATTGCCCGAGGAGCAGGATCAAAGGAAACGTGGGCCTGACATTCATCGATGTAAGCTTGAGCTCTCGCTTCGTCTCGGCTCGCCACTCCGACGAGGCGTGCGTTCCCCGCGTTCTTGATTGACTGCCAGTTCTTCTTGGCGATTCCCGCAGTTCCGAGAATGCCCCAACGACAAATATTTTCGCTCATGGTGTAAAAAAGTAGGTGGGTGTGGAATAAACCTGCACGAATGTCGCAAAAGGACACCGGCGTCTAGCCAGAATATTTCAGCTTTTTAGAAGTTTGCCATCCGAAATGGACTTTAGGGTCTTATCATCCAACCACTCTTTCAATGCCCAGCGAAAGGTGATTACCCGATAATGATCGGCATCCTCGCCGAGGCTTGCATCGAAATCGGAATAAGCCGCCGTGAGAAGAGTCCCTTCATCGTCCAGCATTACGGTAGAGGGGTAACCGCAGTCGGTTGCCTCGTCGCCGAACTGATGAATGACCCAAGGCGGTCGCCAAGTTTTTCCGTCGTCCTTGCTCAACCTCGCCCCGATTGCCATCAAGCCGCGATTTCTAATACCGTAAGTCATAAGGAGCAGACCATCTCCAAGACGAATAAGATCGGCCGGATGCTGCATAGGCAAGGTAAGTGGACCGACGTCGCTCCAAGTTTCGCCGCCATCCTTGCTTTCGCAAAGCTTCACGTGATGGTCGACGTGCGTGCGGACTGCCGCCAACAACCTTCCGGGATCGACCTCAAGTACAGTGGGTTCGTTGGAGTCGTCCTCCCCAAAAGTTGAAAAGCTCGGCCAAGTCTTGCCGTCGTCCGCCGAAAAGCCAATCCAAGTTTCACTCGGATTCCCCTTTCCTTGGGAGCGATAGAAGGTGTAGGCCAATCGACCATCGGATAGTTGGATTACCCGCCCGAAAGGTATGGCCCCGACACAGGGTTCGGGTATGGAAGGTTTTTCATCCACCTCCCAAGTTCGTCCGCCATCCGAGGAACGGGAGAGCCACTGTCCTGCAAAACCGGTGAATTCCTCGTCCTCGACGAAGAACCCACTCGAAAAGGCAAGCAAATCGCCGTTGCCCGCCAAACCCACCGCAAGATGCATCCTATTGCCACCCTCGGGGTGCGGAGCGACCACACCGCGAGGCTTCCAATTCAGACCATCATCATCACTCGCGGCACACACCAAGTCACCTTCCTCCAACCCGTGACTGGGAGCGTTGAAATAGACGCATATCACCTCACCATTCGGCAACCTCGTCAAGTTCGGCCACCCGCAAGCCTCCTCGGCCACGACACTGATTTCCTTCATCTTAGCCATGACACGAGGAATGACTTTACCTAACGGACGTCAAACGATTTGACCCCATCTCGACCTTGACGCCCCTATGCAAAGTCCTCCAAATTCATTCCCATGAACCTTCATCGTCGCCAATTCCTCAAGACATCTTCCCTAAGCGCCCTTGCCGCGGGCTTCTCTCCTTCCGTCTCCGCCAAGGCCGGACGCAAGTACAGGACGGCCCTCATCGGGTCGGGTTGGTGGGGCATGAACGTACTCAAGGAAGCCATGGCCGCCGGCAGCGCCAAGGTCGTCGGTCTCTGCGACGTGGACGAGGAAGCCATCGACGTCTCGACCGAGAAGGTTGAGCGCATCTCGGGGGATTCCCCAAAGGGGTACAAGGACTACCGCGAGCTACTGGCCAAGGAAAAGCCCGAAGTCGTCATCATCGCCACTCCCGATCACTGGCATGCCCTCCCCTTCATCGCAGCCTGCGAAGCCGGCGCCCACGTCTTCGTGGAAAAACCCACGGGGCACACCGTCGCCGAAAGTCGAGCTATGGTAAAGGCCGCCCAAGCCGCAGGAATCACCGCTCAAGTGGGTCTTCATCGACGCATCGGTCCACATCACGTATCGGGCATGAAATTTCTAAAGAGCGGCGCCGTGGGCGACATTGGCATGGTCCGGCTCTTCGTGGCGGGAGGTGGCGGCAAGGAAACCCCGTCGCGCAACCAGGATCCCTCGGACGGTCTCGATTGGGACCTCTACTGCGGTCCCGCCCCCCTACGACCATTCAACACTCGCATTCACCCCGGAGGCTGGCGCAACTTCCTCGACTTCGCCAACGGCACCCTCGGCGACTGGGGCGTGCACTGGATGGACCAAGTCCTCTGGTGGACCGATGAAAAAGCCCCCAAGTACGTACACTCCACGGGTGGCAGACCCGTACGAGGCGAAGCCGTACTCAACGACAAGTTCCAGACCACCGACGCGCCCGACACCCAAGTCGCCACCTTCCAATTCGAGTCCTTCACCGCCACTTGGGAACACCGGAAATACGCCAAGAACAACTCCGAGAAGCACTCCATCGGGGCCTATTTCTACGGCACCAAGGGTGTATTCCACATGGGCTGGCGGGATGGTTGGACCTTTCATCCCACCGACTCCAAGCAAAAGACAATCCACGAGGACCACCAACTGCAGGAACCCGACGGCCACAACCTCACCCTCCTCTGGGCGGACTTCCTGCAGGCCATCGAGACCAAGTCCGAACCCGTCTGCGGGATCGAACCCTCCCACCGCTCGTCCGTTCTCCCCATGCTCGGCATGCTTTCCTACAAGCTAGGAAGAGGCGTCGCTTGGGACGGGGAAAAGGAAACCATCCCCAACGATCCCGAAGCCCAAAAACTCCTGCGCCGCGAATACAGAGAACCATGGAAATACCCGGCGTGAGTCAGGCCCAATTCAAGTAACAGGCATGGCATGATTCAATCCTTCGCCGACAAGGAAACGGAAAAACTCTTCCACACGGAATCCAGTCGACGCTTTTCCGCCATCGACCGCATCGTCCTGCGCAAGCTCATTCAAATGAATCGAGCCCGCGTCCTCCAAGATCTCGCCGTTCCTCCGGGCAACCGCCTCGAGACCCTCCGGGGAAAACTTTCGGGCCTTCATTCCATACGAATCAACGACCAATGGCGTATCGTTTTCCGTTGGACGGACGACGGTCCAGCCGAAGTCGCCATTCGTGATTACCATTGACCTTTGCCCCCACGTAGCGTTACGCGTTATAGCCATGAACCCGCCAATCACTCCCGGTGAAATTCTGCTGGAGGAATACCTCCGCCCTATGGGCATTTCCCAAAACGCCATGGCCCGCGCCATCGGCGTCGCTCCCCGCGCCATCAACGAAATCGTCCTAGGCAGGCGCTCCGTCACTCCCGCCATGTCCATCCGCTTCGGCATCTTCTTCGGCCAGTCCGAGGACTTTTGGCACGGGCTCCAAGTCGAATGCGACTTTCGGGCCCTCGCCAAGGACCGCAAAAAACTCACAGCCCACATACAACCAGCCACCTCCCTGATCTCTGCGACCTGACCAAGCTCCTTCGCCGCGAATATAGAGAACCATGGCAAGGCGAAGGCGAAACTGATCCTGGACTTCAAGGACGGATTGCTGAAGGGAGGGAGCGAAGGCCCCGCCATCGTGCCCGGCAAACCCGAGGAGAGCCTCCTCCTGCAAACGATCAGGCACGAGTTCGAGGATTTGCGGATGCCGCGATATGCGGTTGACCGACGTGTACGGAAGCGTGATCCGCGAAATCGTCGCCTAACGAATGTGTAGCTTCGCGTGCTCGGGAAAGTCCTTCCGGTAACGAACCAGCAGGGCCTCAAGATCGTTGTTCACCAAGTATACCTTACCCTTTATCTCAAGCTTTTCCCCGGGTTTCAAGCCACCGCGACGACAATCACTGTGGAGGCAGCCACCCC
>JACNJI010000369.1 GCA_014382645.1 Verrucomicrobiota bacterium
TGCCAAGCTCGAATGCATCCGGGTTTTTGCCCTCGGAGGAACCGCCAAGGAAGACGATGCCGCCGAATCGGCTTACTTTGCTACAAGAATGGCCTTGGCCAAGACCGTTTCGGAAGCGGCCAAGCATATAGCATCGCAAGGTGTCGGTAAAGAAGCGGCTCCCGTAGTAATTAAGTTAATCGAGCAAATTGCCACTCGCTTTGGTATCCAGGTTTCCCAGAAGATGGCGGCTCAAGCCGTTCCCGTCATAGGAGCTGCGGGAGGCGCCTTGATCAACACCCTCTTTATGGACCACTTTCAAGATATGGCTCACGGACATTTCACGGTGCGCCGACTGGAACGAAAATACGGGGAAGAAGTGGTCAGGCTAGCTTACGAGCAAGCCTGAGGTTCAGCCTACAAACTTCGCCAGCTATCGGCGGGCACTTGCTCGGGTCTCAGAGTAGGTGACAATCCCTCACGGGAGAGCCAATCCATGATCCGTTGAAGAACCTCCGGCTTTTCGGTTTTGGCCAAGACCCCCAATTGCTTGCGACGTCGAGTGAACAGGCGGCGAACCAATGTACGAACCTCCCCGGAAAAAAGAAACGGTTCCTCACGACGATCAAAGCGAAGCAGTACGGAATCGACCGCGGGCGCGGGATGAAAGCAGCGACGACTTACGACGTGCATGTCGCCTCCGGAAAAGGATCCCGCGAGGAAGATGGCTAGTGCTCCGAAACTTTTGGAATCATGCTTTGCTAAGTAACGGTCCGCGGATTCCTTTTGCAGCATAAGCACCATACGCCGAGGAAGCCTTCCGCTTGCGAGGACTGCTTCCAACCAAGGCGAAGAAATCGCATAGGGAAGGTTGGCGACGATGTGAAAATCGTCCGTTTCTTGAGGAAGCTTACCAATAGGTGTTTGTACGGCATCGGCCTCCACTAGGTTCAGTCTAGCTTGCTCGATCTGTTCCGTAAAAGTTTCCTCAAGATGCGAGGTGAGAGCAGGGTCGAGTTCGACCGCATATACTTTATGCCCGCCATCAAGCAAGGCTCCTGTGAGACTGCCGAGTCCGGGACCTATCTCCACCACCGTCGAACCGGCGGGCAGATCCGCCATCTCCAAGGACTTGCGAACGAGATTGCCGTCGACAAGGAAATTTTGTCCAAGTTTTTTCTGGGGACGATGGCCCAATTTGTCGAGCAATGCTCTTGTTTCCGTGGGAGTGAGGGGCATGTCTTATAGCATCTCCGTTATTCTTCCTTCATGTCGGCGACAAGCCTTTCGGGGTCTTCCGCCTTCATCAAGGCTTCCCCGCATAGGATGGCGTCCGCCCCGGCATCTCGAACCCGCCAAGCGTCTTCGGCGTCTAAGATCCCGCTCTCGCTCACCTTGATGATGTTGTCGGGAATTAGCGGAATGAGATACTCGCTGATGCTCAAATCGGTGACGAATCGGGTCAGGTCTCGGTTGTTCACACCGATGATTTCGGGATTATGAGGAAGCACGCGATCGAGCTCGGATTCTTCGTGCACTTCGTAGAGGCAGTCCAGTCCGGCCAGATCCGCAGATTCTCGAAGTTCCTTCATCTCATCGTCCGATAGAGCGCGAACGATTATCAGAATAGCTCTCGCGCCTCCCTCGGCGGCCTCGGTTACCTGAATGGGATGCACCATGAAATCCTTCCGCAGGCAGGGTAGGGGGCGATTCCGCTCTCGCAGGAAGTCCGTGACGTCGGAGAGGTCGTCCAAATGCCCCCCGAAATACTTCTGATCCGTTAGAATGGAGAGGCAGTCTACCTCGGCATTTACGTACTTGCGGGCTTGGTCAGTCGCATCGGGAATATCGGCAATCTCCCCCGCGGAAGGTGAACGCCTCTTTATTTCTGCGATTACGGAAAGTTCGTCCGCTGACGACAAGGCATCTCGAAAAGCTCCGCGAAAGGGAAACTTTTCAGACAAGCGAATCAGTTCTTCGTCGCGAACAGGACGAATGCGGGGAGCAATCTCCTTCCGCTTCCAATTCATTATTTCGGTCAGTTTGTCCATTTGAGGCAAGAATCAGCATTCGCGACAGGATAAGATTGCCACAATGCGTAAGCTATTCAGCATGCGCTCTCGTGAGTGAAATTCAACGCCTAAGGGAAATAGTTGCAAAGTTGAGGGAGCCGGACGGTTGCCCATGGGATATCGAACAGACGCACCAGTCGCTGTCTCGTTGCCTTGTCGAGGAGACTTCGGAGGTTCTCGAGACCATCGACAACCAAGACATGCCTGCCATGCGGGAAGAACTGGGCGATCTACTTTTCCAGGTTGTCATGCACTCCCAAATCGCGGAGGAATCGGAATCTTTCGACTTGGAAGACGTTGCCCGCGAGATAAACGAAAAGCTTATTCGTCGCCATCCCCATGTGTTTGGCGAAGGAGCCGAACTGGAGTCTGCCGATGAGGTTCTCGCCCGCTGGGACGAGATCAAGGCCGCGGAAAAGGCCGCCAAAGGCATCCCCCCCGACAAGCGAAAGATATTTCGCGACTTGCCGCCACGGTTGCCGGCTCTCCTTTTTGCCGTGGACGTTTACAAGCGAGCCGAAAAGGCGGGCCTTGCTGCTAAAGCTTCATGGAATGAATCCGAAGACAACACCTCGGAGGATGAACCGGACGAGGACAAGATGGGGCGGGCACTCTTCCTCCTGGTCTCGGCTTGTCAAAAAACGGGAGTTGATCCCGAGGCGGCTCTGCGCCGTTACGCTTCCGAGATGGTCGAAGAATTGGAACCGCAGTCCTCCTTGGAAAAGGATTGAGCGTTTCACCCCGACCATGCACGACGACCAAATAGAGTTGGTCGAAGTTGAATCCGGAGATGGGCCCGTTTTGCTGTCTTGTCGCATTCGGAGATCTCCTCGAGCCCGTAGGATGAACCTCCGCGTCAAGAACGTCGGCGAGATCGTTCTCACCCTCCCTCTCCGCTCCAAGGAAAGCGATGGCATTGACTTCGTCCGAGCCAATTCGAAATGGCTCGAACGCAAGCTTTCCGAACCCCGGACGAACCCTTCTCTGGAACAGTATTTCAGCAAAGGAGGAAAAGTTTCCTTGGACAACGAAACCCGTACCGTGGTCATGAGCTTGAATGCCCGACCTCGTCGAAGATCTTGGTCTACGAAGACCGAGGGCGAACTTCACCTCAGCCTCGATCCATTAGCCCCCATAGAAAATCAGTTGCTCTCTTTGCTACGCTCCTTGGCTAAGGATTGGCTACCGCCTCGCGTGCATGACCTCGCCGAATTTGCCGGAGAGGAAGTCCAGAAAATTCGGGTGGGCGACCAAAAGAGTCGATGGGGTTCTTGCTCTTCCAAGGGCACCATATCCTTGAACTGGAGGCTCCTACTCCTCCGAATCGATTTGCAGGACTACGTCATCTTTCACGAACTCGCTCACCTCCGCCACATGAATCATTCACCTGCCTTCTGGGCTCATCTGGAAACTCTCCAATCCAACGCGCGAATCCGCGATCGAGAAATCAACAAGGCAGGGAAAATCCTTATGACCTTGGGTAGAGAACTAAGCTAGGCATCTTCACAAACGGAGTGACAACCACCTTATCTCGCGCCTTACTTTTCTTATGAAAGTTTTAAGATCCTTCCCTTTCCTTACTTTCCTCTTCCTCCTCTGCTTTGCAGGCACTGGGAAACAAAAAAACGTCGTTCTCATCCTCAGCGACGATCACCGCTACGATTTCTTGGGCTTCATGGAGAAAGCTCCGGAGTTTCTCGAAACCCCCAGTTTTGATCGCCTCGCTCGCGAAGGCGCCCATCTCGCCAATGCTTTCGTCACCACCTCCCTTTGCTCGCCCAGTCGCGCTTCCATCCTCACGGGGCAATACATGCGCAACCACCACGTCGTGGACAACCAGCGCCCCGTGCCACTATCCACTAGGTTTTTTCCCGAATACCTGCAGAAAGCCGGCTATCGCACCGGATACGTCGGCAAGTGGCACATGGGGCACGAGAACGACGAGCCCCGCAAAGGATTTGATCACTGGGTGAGTTTTCCCGGTCAGGGCGTGTATATGAACCCCACCTTCAACGTAAACGGAAAGCGAAAGGCGTTTGAGGGGTACATCACCGATCTCCTCACCGACCAAGCCGTATCATGGCTCGATCAAGTCGCCGGAGAGGCGAAAACAGGAAAGCCCTTCTTCCTCCAAATCGGTTACAAGGCGGTCCACTATCCGTTCCAACCCGCGCCGCGTCACGCAAAACGCTACGCCGGCAAGCCCATCGACTATCCCGAAACTATGGCCAATACCGAGGAAAACTATCGTTCGCAGTCTCGTTGGATCAAGGAGCGAAGGTACGGCATCCATGGCATCGACCACATGGAGACGGGGGCTCTCGACAAGGATCCCGTTCCTTCCTTCGACGAGTTGTACTACGACTTTTGCGAAACCGTTCACGGGCTCGACGAAAACGTCGGACGAGTTCTCAATCGACTGGACAAGTTGAAACTAACGGACGACCCCCTCGTCATCTACCTCGGCGACAATGGGTTCGCCCTGGGCGAGCACGGCTTCTACGACAAGCGCGACGCCTTCGAGCAATCCATCCGCATTCCCATGCTCGTTCGGGCTCCCGGCATTACGAGACCTGGCTCAAGAGTCGAAAACATGGTGCTCAACGTCGATCTGGCCCCCACCATTCTCGATCTCGCGGGGATACCCCTTCCCAAAAAGCCGAAGATGGATGGCAGCTCCTTTCTCCCTCTGCTAAAAGGCGACAAACCGAAAAAGCCTTGGCGTTCGCATTTCGTATACGAGTACCACTGGGAATGGAACTTTCCCGCAAACCCCACCACCTTCGCCATTCGGACTGATCACGAGAAATACGTATTCTACCACGGCTTGTGGGACCGTAACGGCTTCTACGACTTAGCTACCGACCCCCACGAAAGGCACAATCTCATTTCCGTCCCCGCTTTTCGCAAGAGAGCCTTGGAACTGCGGGAAAAGCTCTTCGACGAACTGGAAGCTTCGGGCGGCATGTCCATTCCCGTACGTCGACCGAAGAACGATCAGTACTACGATCGCAAGTTGCCCCGCTAGGCTTTTCTCGCCGTTAGCAGCAAAGGCGAAGTGGCATCGGGGGCGGGATCTCCTTCCACCGATAAATCTTCCGTAAGGGACGAGAGCTCCTCCCTAACCGCATCGCATTCTTCCGATCCTCCGGGATGCCCGCGATAAGCCACCACCACCAGTAGTCCGCCCCGACGCAACGAGTCCATCGAGAGTCGCAAGGCCAAGCGAGTGGTCGCTGTTTGCGTGACCACCGATTTGTCTCCACCCGGCAGGTAACCCAGATTAAAGGTGACGGCGGCCACCTGCCCCAAAATCTCCGGAGGCAGAACTTCATCCATTCGTTCGTGTCCGCATTGATGCAGTTCCACGTTCTCCAGACCTTTCTCTGCCAAAAGTCTCGCGGTCGCTTCAATCGCTTCATTCTGCAGGTCGAAGGCGTACACCTTTCCCGAACGCTCGACCTTTTCAGCCAGAAAAGCGACGTCGTGACCATTGCCCGCCGTGGCGTCTATCGCGAGGTCTCCCTCGCTCAGGACTTCTCCCAACAATTCGTGCGCTCTATCCACCAGCCTCATGGCGTAGGCAAGGAATCCGCCTCGGGGAAGCGCCTCAGGTCCAGTTCCTCGGGCAACGGTTTTTCTTCCAACAAGTATTCGGCGAAGAGTTCCGTGCAGAGCGGAATCAAGGTTCCCCCCCTAGAGCCAAAACCATTGAAAATAGAGATAGATAGTTTTTTGGGATGAGTCCCCATTATCGGCATGCGATCGCGCGTTCCCGGTCGTACACCGCTTCTCCGACCCGTCACCGAGGGCTTGGGGGCGTTCAGATAATGGAGCCCCTCCAAAATCTTTTTTGTTCCGATATCGGTCGGTCCGCTCTCCAAGTCGTCCCAGTCAAAGGTGGAACCTGCCAATGCTTGGCCCGATCCCCGTGGCAACAACCACGTGCCCCCATTCAGAAAATCGGTCCGATCGTCGGCAAGCTCAAGAATTTCTCCTCGAACCGGAGCAAAGGGAAGGGCGCTGAACCAAGGATTGTCCTTCACGCGAAAGCCTTCGCAGAATACGATTCTTGGGCCCGAAGGAGCATTCTGCGGGTCGAAGGCTTCGGAGTAAAAGAGCCCACCATCGCTCAAGTGTCTCCGGGACGCTTCAATGAGTTCCCTGGCACGCAAGGCACCCGCGCCAAGAACTTCTCCGGCGCCAAAGGGAGAACCCACCCCCATTTCCCCCAGCTCCTCGGAGCCGAAGGTTTTTCCCATGAATGGCGCCGTCGCGGATTCCACTTTCCGAACCCGCCACCTGTCCGCCATTTCTTGATCTTTGAAAATGCGGACCATTCGGAATTCCCGAAACAGTTCCACATCCCAAGCCTTACCTAGTCTCTCGTAGGTTTCGCGAGCCTTGTTCAAGCAATCTTCGATTCGCCACGGGGCATTCAGCTTCGGCCCTATGATAGGGTTCAGGATACCCGCAGCAACCTTGGTCGCCCCAAAGGGCAGATAAGGATCGGTGACCGCAACACGCATCCCTCGTCGCTCCAGGCTATCCGCAAGCAAAGCTCCGGCCAAGCCGTGGCCAACCAGTAGAAAATCGATATCTTCGTGCAAGTTCATCTAAAATAAAGGCTTTCGTCTTGCGAGTATCTCGCATCCGGGCAAATGTTTAATGTCCGTGAATCGAGGATTACTTATACTTTTAGTGGCTGTCGTGGCGTTTTCCCTGTCCTATTGGTATGGCAAAACCAAACAGTCGGACCGTTCCGAAGGCGTCGCTTCCAACCAAGCTCCCCCCGACGGAGCCACACGGGAAAAACCTCGGCAAGTGTTCACCCCCAAACGGCCACCCAAGACAAACCAAACCGACTTGCCCGACGTTTCCTTCGAAGCCTTGGCCGATTTGATGTTGCGGAAGCGCAAACCACTGCGCGACGTCGTCATCGGCTTCTCCTCTCCCGAAAAGGCGGCCGCCTTTGCCTTGGAGGCACCTTCTCGTGGAATCGACGTGATCGACGAGTCCGGACCCTTGGCCAGTTTGCGCATTCGGCTTCGCGATCCCGCAAAGGCTCGCGAGATGCTCGGCGACTGGAAGGAAGACACCGAAATGGAATGGAACCGCACCGTATCGGCTCCTGCCTTGCCACGTCCCGAATACCTCGACGGAGAAAAAGGCTTCGCGGGAGACGCCGCCGACTGGATGGACGTTCCCGAAAACCGCAGCGAATGGGGCAGGGGAGTGAAGGTCGCCTTGCTCGATACCGGTGTGAACGCAGACCACCCCTCCCTCGCCGATGTCAAGCTCACCTCGATCGACCTCGTGGGCGGTTCGCACGGACCCGACGGCGCATACCTCGGGCACGGTACTGCCATCGCCTCGCTCATCGCCGGAACGGTAGATGGTTCGCCGGGACTCGCTCCCAAGGCCGAAATTCTCTCCATCCGCGTCCTCGACGGCGAAGGCAGCGGAGATTCCTTCACCGTTGCCCGTGGCATAGTGGAAGCCGCCGACCGCGGGGCCGACGTCATCAACCTCAGCCTCGGCTCGGACACCAGCAGCCAAGTCCTGCAAAACGCCGTCGCCTACGCCCGCGAAAAAGGTGCCTTGGTAGTCGCCGCAGTCGGGAACGACGGCACCCGCGGCGTCACCTTTCCCGCTCGCTATGAAGGCGTGGTAGGCGTTACTTCGGTCGATGCCAAGGGCCGCCAATCCTCCTTCGCCAACTATGGCGAGGAAGTGGACATCGCAGCGCCCGGCGTAGACGTATACGCCGCATGGGCGGGAGAGGGTCTCGTCTCCTTTTCCGGTACTTCTTCCTCCGCGGGCTTCGTATCCGGGGCGCTCGCCGCGGAAATCTCTCGCAATCCCGGCATGACCTCCGATCAAGTGGTCGATCTTCTCTACGAATATTCTAACGAGGCCGAAAAGCCCGGCGCCGACATCTTGACGGGCAAGGGCATACTCAACATCGGCCGGATAGAGAACCGCAAGGTCGAAGGCATTCAGGACGCCGCCGTGGTCGGCTACTACTTCGACCCCGACGAGCTCAAAGGTGGAACCACCCCCTTTCTCGTCAACGTCCAGAACCAGGGCACCGCATGGCTCAACGGGGTTTCCCTGCAGGTCGAGTACGGCGGGCTCACCCGCAACTTCCTCATCGGTTCCCTCGACCCCGGGGAGGTACGCAGCGAAAAGCTATTTCTCGACGCCACCACCGCCGCGAATGCCGAAGGCGTCCGCATCAAGTCCAAGGTCACCCTCTCCTCCGGGCGAGACGCCAAGCCCGAGAACGACGTACGCTCCAGTCGCATCACCTTGCCGAACCCGACCTCGCCCTGAGAACAAGAGCCTAGTGAGGAGGATCACTCCTCGTTCCCACCTGTATCCGGCTCTTCCTGTTTTCTTGCCCTAACCGACAATGGAATCCCGATCCATTTGCAGTTGCGTATACGAAGTATCTTTTGTATTACAACGTATACAATTATTTAAGAATCATGAGCACACCAGTATCAGTCCGTATTCCCGATCCACTCGTCGAAGAACTCGACCAAGTCGCCAAAACGACGGAGAGATCGCGATCCTATCACATCCAGAAAGCTCTGGAGTCCTACTTGGAGGAGCAGGCCGACCTTCAAATCGCCCTAGACCGTCTCCGCGATCCGACCGACCCCATCGTTCCCTTGGATGAAATGAAGAAGCTTTTGGATGCATAGGATCACTTTCAAGAAATCAGTATCCAAGGACCTCGCCAAGAGCAGCAAAGAAAACCTCACGAGAATCTTCCACCAAATGGAGAAGGATCTCTCCGGGAACCCCGAGCAATATCCGGAATTGAAAGGTAAATTCGCAGGCTTCAGAAAATACCGAGTGGGCGACTACCGTATCCTCTTCGTTATCCTTGAAGACACAGTATTGGTCACCCGCGTAAAACACCGCCGAGAAGCCTACTAGTCCACACCTTTGTCATCGTAGGAAGGACAAATTTCCGACGCGGCAATCCGGCGGAAGTGTAGGCCAACTACCGAATCGCCCCGGCATTCCGCATCGTCCCGCCCCCCTCACACCTTGTCATCGCGAGGAAGGACATCGTCCTGACGCGGCGATCCAGCGACCGCGTAGTGCGATCCCATCGGATCGCCCCGGCATCCCGTACAACGCCTCAGACTGGATTGCCACGACCTTGAAGGTCTCGCAATGACAGCATTATGAGAGTCATCCCTAAACCGTGTATCGATCCACCACACACCTTGTCATTGCGAGGAGACCCGAATGGTTCGACGCGGCAATCCGGCGGAAGTGTAGGCCAACTACCGAATCGCCCCGGCATTCCGCATCGTCCCGCCCCCCTCACACCTTGTCATCGCGAGGAAGGACATCGTCCTGACGCGGCGATCCAGCGACCGCGTAGTGCGATCCCATCGGATCGCCCCGGCATCCCGTACAACGCCTCAGACTGGATTGCCACGCCCTGATGACGGGCTCGCAATGACAGCATTGTGGGAGGCGTCTTCGAGTCGTGATGCTACCCA
>JACNJI010000166.1 GCA_014382645.1 Verrucomicrobiota bacterium
AAATGGGAGAACGGTCAAGGTGAGACGCAGGGGGGCGAACACGATGTTGTCGGGGTGTTACCGACGGCGTTTCGGCCAGCTTTCTTTTTTGGGACGCGCGTTGGGTTCCTCATCATCGCTGCGTTCGAGGCGATCGGACTGGAGGAGCGAATCGAAATAGGCTTGTTCCTTTGCAGCGAGTCCCGACTCACCTACCATTTTAAAGAACCATGATCGTCCACCTGTTTTCAGAATCGCGGCAACAAGGGTTTGCTCTTTGTTCGACGCTTTTACCAAAGTTGCGGGTTTGCCTGCCACGGTGATGTCACTGACGTAATTGGTTAGCCCGCCTCCGGTTGTTGCGCTCATGCCGATCTGGCCGATCCAACGATTTACGTTCGACAGGATCCCGCCACCGTCTCCGAGCAAGTTGCTGATAGATATGTCCAAGGCGGAACCATTCTCATCTTCTACGGCAAAGCTTCCCACTCGCATCGCTGATTCCTTCCCGGGTTTCCATCCCGAGGGAACCTCCCAAATGGGTTCATTCATCTCTGGATTGTCTTGGATGAGGGAGCTATGCTTCTCCTTGGGGATGGAGTAGCTACTTATTTCCGAGGAATCGGCACAGGAAGCTATCCACAAGAGAATCATCCCCAAACAGACTGGCAAACACATGCGATATCGTTTCATTGGCATAATAGTTAATATCCTATCGAAAGGTTTCCGAGACTCAATTCTGCGCCGAAGCATTTAAGCGCCGCACTTAAAGAGGGTGACGTCGCCATCGACAAACTGATATTCCTTTCCTTCCAATCGCCATTTGCCTATCTCTCGGGCGGACTGCATGGAGCCTGCGGCTACCAGATCGTCGTAAGAGACCACCTCTGCTTTGATGAAGGTCCTCTCGAAATCAGTATGTATGACCCCGGCGCATTGCGGAGCCTTCATGCCTTTTCGAAAGGTCCAGGCTCGGGCTTCCTTTTCCCCTGCGGTCAGAAACGACGCCAAGCCCAGTAAGTCGTAGGTGGCTTGGATTAGCCCCGAGACACCTGAATCGCTTACACCCATCGATTCCAGATATTCGGCGACCTCACTGTTTTCCAGTTCGGTAAGTTCTTCTTCCATCTTCGCCGAAATCACGCACGACCCGGCGTCTTGTTGGCTGGCGGCCCATTCGCGAAGCTTGGACACGTTTGGGTTGCCGCTCGGATCGGCGACGTCTTCCTCCTTCACGTTGCAGGCATACAGCATGGGCTTGGCCGTAAGTAGGCAAAATGACTTAAGTCTCGCCACATCGTCATCATCCATGGGCAGGAGGTTTGCCGGTTTCCCTTCGTCCAGATGTGGGGCGAGACGTTCCATAAGGGCCACGCTTAGAGCGGCGTCCTTGTCTTTGCCGCGAGCCTTTTTGATGATTTTGTGATGCTGGCTTTCGACAGACTCAGCATCCGCAAGAACAAGTTCCGTCATTATGACCTCGGCATCCCGAAGGGGATCGACTCCCCCCATATTGTGGATCACGTCTTCGTCCTCAAAACAGCGAACGACATGCACAATGGCATCCACTTCACGAACGTTTGCGAGGAATTTGTTTCCCAGACCTTCTCCCTTGCTGGCGCCCTCCACTAGGCCCGCAATGTCCACCATTTCAATGGCTGCGGGAATAATGGTATCGGTACCAACTAGTTCGGCCAACGGAGCCAGCCGTTCGTCGGGCACTTGGACTACTCCAATGTTCGGATCGATCGTACAAAAGGGGTAATTCGCTGCCTCCGCTTTCCGACTTTTGGTCAAAGCGTTAAAAAGGGTACTTTTGCCGACATTGGGTAAACCTACTATTCCAGCTCGTAGCATAATTAGTGAAAAATACAAATGATGCCCGATAGTTCCTGTTTGGTCAAGAAGGCAAGACATGAATCGTAACCTTTCGCGTTGACTATAGCTGACTAGTTTTTATTTTAGAGTGCTTACTTTGTGGCGATAGTAGCTCAGTTGGTTAGAGCACCGGCTTGTGGTGCCGGGGGTCGCCGGTTCGAATCCGGTCTGTCGCCCCAGTTCTTTTCTCTGAACATAGTTGTCCTGAACCCACGACGTTTCGACCGTTTTCTTGCCTGTGACCTTGGTGCCGAGAGTGGTCGCCTGATGCTGGGTACGCTTTCCGGCAAACTTATCGAACTGGAGGAGCTTCACCGCTTTCCACATGTTCCGCTGGAAAGGGATGGCTCCCTCCTTTGGAATATCGAAAGCATTTTTGACGAGACTAAAGATAGGCATGGCCATGATTTCTTCTATTTGGGGAGGAAGTCGTTGGAATAAGCGTGGATTCATGGGGAGTCGATTATGTGCTGCTAGATGCGGATGGGGAATTGATATCTCCAGCCTTTCACTACCGAGACTCCCGTAACAAGGCATCCTCAAAGGCCGTGCTGAAAAGGCTCGAGTGGAAGGAAATCTACGAGGAGACGGGTCTCCAATTCATCAACTTCAACACTTTGTTCCAGTTGGCTGCGGAAACTCCCGAGAGGATAACTCGGGCGAGCAAAGTTCTTCCCTTGGCCGATGGATTCAACCACTTGCTCTCAGGGGTGCCCAAGGCGGAGGCCTCTCTCGCGAGCACCACCCAGCTTTACGATCCACGCAAGCGGGCGTGGTCCTCCCGTTTGGCTGAGTTGGCAGGTTTAAGGGTAGATCAGTTGCCCGATATCGTGTCGTCGGGCACACCCTTGGGGCCCTTGCGCAGGGAGATTGCGGAGAAGACTGGTTTTGGGAACGCGACCGTGGTGGCAGGTCTGTCCCACGACACCGCCGCCGCCGTTGCCGCTACTCCCGTGGAGGGAGAGGGATGGGCCTTTCTTAGTTCGGGCACGTGGTCGCTAATCGGCATGGAACTGGAGGAGTCCCTCATTAACGAGCAAACGCGCGAAATGAACTTTACCAACGAGATCGGTTATGGGCACAGCGTGCGGTTCTTGAAAAACGTCATTGGGCTTTGGCTTCTGCAGGAATGTCGTCGCCGATGGGCTGAGAAGGGGGATGATCTAGGGTACGACGAGCTTTGTCACCTTGCCGGTTTGGCCGAACCTTTTGCCTGTCTCATCGTTCCCGATGATAAACGTTTTTTTCATCCCGATGACATGCCCGCCGAAATTGCAGGCTTTTGTCGTGAGACAGGTCAACCGGAACCTGCTGATCCGGGAGCTTATGCCCGTTGTTGCTTCGAGAGCCTAGCCTTGGTGTATCGTCGAAGGGTGGACGAATTGCGAGAACTGACGGGACGAGCTGTCGATCGGGTGCACGTTCTTGGGGGCGGGAGTCGGAACGACTTGCTCAATCAATTCACCGCTAACGCCCTAGCTATTCCTGTTGCGGCGGGACCTGCCGAAGCCACCGCCCTCGGGAATGTTGCTGTGCAGGCTATCGCTCTTTCTCGCCTGCCGGACCTTGAGACCGCTCGTAGCATCATAGCCGCTTCCTTCCCTCCGCGAATTTTCCTGCCCGAGCAAAAGGAGACTTGGGCTACTGCCAACGATCGTTTTTCTCAGCTCTGTCGTACTTCGTAACGGCTAGTTCATTAGGGGGGTGGTGAATTTCCGAATTGCGCGGATTTCTCAACCATGTTACCTAAAAAAATGATGAGGCTTGTTTTCTGCTGGTTGTTTGCTTGTTTCGCCGGTTTTCCCACCGTTCAGGCAGGAATTTTCGATAAACAGCCAAAAGCTCTGGAGACGCTTAACCTTTCCTATGGCAAGCACGAGAGGCAGGTTCTCGACGTGGTACATCTAGAGGGGGCAAAGGATTGTCCCGTAATTCTTTTTTTTCATGGAGGCAGTTGGCGTTGGGGCAGAAAAGATTACCACCGAACCATCGGGAAACAGTTCGCGAAAGCGGGCGTGGTATTCGCGACTGCCAATTATCGCCTTTATCCTGAGGTTCGCTTCCCCGCTTTTCCCGAGGACGCCGTTCTTGCCGTTAAGTGGATTCGGGACAATATCGCCAAATACGGTGGCAACCCGAAGAAGATTTTCCTCATGGGGCATTCGTCGGGTGCTCACAGCATGGCATTGGTGGGTCTCGACGAAACTTATCTTAAGAAGGTGGGCGGAGACTTTTCCTGGATCAAAGGGGTTATCGCTATGTCCTGCCCTTATTATTTCGATCCATCAAAGGAGTTTCTCTATCGCGACGTCTTTGACGTCGGCAGGGACCACAAGGAATTCATGCCCTTGAATCACGTGGACGGCGGGGCCGAACCGCCGATTCTCGTCATGCATGGATTTTTCGATCCCCTTATCGCCGTTGAACGGGCCGAGGCATTCATTAAAAAAGTCCGTGCGGTCGGCGGGAAGGTGACGCGTAAGATTTACTCCTCTCACGGGCATTTCTCCCTAGTTCGCCGAACCACCTCGTGGCACATATGGCCCAAGCCTTTTCTCAAAGACATAGTCGGTTTTGTGCGCGAAAACGAATGATTGACGCTTTAGGCGTTGTCGCCCGTCAATCTCTGTTTGATCCGTTTGCGGATACGTTCACCGAGGAAATCCAAGAGGGTCACTATGAAGAGAATGCACAACAGCACTGTGCTGAACTTGTCCCAACTATTGGGTGAGTCGGCATAGAGTTTAAGGTGGAGTCCGATTCCACCGGCTCCTACGTAGCCAATGATACTTGCCGAGCGCACGTTATACTCCAGCATCCACAGAGAGTGACTCCATATCAAGGGTTTCACGTTTGGCCAAAGTCCGTATTGAAAGGCTTGCATGCGGCTCGCCCCCATGTCCCGGAGCCCTGATCGCACGCGAATGTCGGCCGCCTCAAAGGCCTCGCTGTAGAACTTGCCGAGGTAACCGATGCTATAGAACGTTAGGGCGATGACGCCTGCCAATGAGTTGGAACCGACGATAACCACTGCCAGCAAGGCCCATAGGAGACTGGGAATAGTGCGAATCAGATTAAGGAGCATACGAGTCGCAATCACTAGCCACTTGGGAGCTAAGTTTTGCGCAGCCCCGAGAGAAATAAGGAGCGAAATACCGATGGCAAAAAAGGTCGAGCAAGCCGCGATTTGGAAAGTTTCCCATAGGCTTGCAAGAGTACGTTCCAGAATTGATAAATCCGGCGGGAAAAACTTTGATCCGAAACGAGTAATGTTTTCCCAGTAGCTCAAATCTCGGCCGGACCCTTCCATGGCAGGAAGGGAAAAGACTACGGCAAGAAGAAACACGAGAAAGGTGAGGTTCACCACGTTCAGGCGATTATACCAAGGAACTAGGTCTTCGCGAGGATCAGAGGGCATGGCGGGACACGGATTGAAGAGTCCAGTCTTCCGGGCAGTTGGCTGAAAGTTTCAGTTCGCGGTCTGCGAATTGTCCAACTTGCCGAGGGTCGTGCAGGGCCGCGAAAACCGGTCGCCCGTGTTCTCTTGCCTCTCGTTGGAAAAGATTCAGGGCAGCATCAGCTCGAGCGAAGTCGAGACTAGCTACTGGTTCGTCCGCCAGAAAGAGTGCAGGTTCCTGCAAGAGTGCTCGGGCAATCGCCACACGTTGCTGTTCTCCTCGGGAGGTTTCTGCAGCCCATTTGTGAGCGAGGTTGGCTATGCCGAGCTCTTGCAACGTATTGAAGGCATCCGTCCGATCTTGTTCGGGGAACCCCCAAAGCGTTCGAGCAAAGCCATAGCGGTTTAGCCTGCCACAAAGTGTATTTGTGAGGACTGAAGCGCCATCGGTCAGTAAGAGATCTTGAAATACAATGCCAATGCCTTTGTTTTTTGGAAAACTACGGACAATTTCTCCCTCAGTTGGTTCCCTTGCGCCCGCGAGACAGGAGAGCAGGCTTGATTTTCCGACGCCTGAAGGGCCTGTAAGGGCTAGGAACTCTCCGGAAAGAAGGCTGAAATCAAGATTTCGAAAAAGCCAGCGTCCGTCCAAACGTAAACCGAGACCACGGGCGGTTAGCAGAGGCAAAACATTGTCTCTTGTCATTAGTCGCGGAAATTATATCCGCTACATTATGGCTTGATAGTTTTCTGGACCTCTAGTGCTTCTCGGGTGACTTTCAGGTGCTCTTCCGGATCCACGGTGACTAGCTCTCCGTTGAAAACCTTGTCACGCAATTCAGGATTGTCTTCGTTCATTCCCAGCAGGGTTTGCCGGATGAGGTCGCGATCCGCAGCGGAAAGGCTCAACCG
The DNA here is from genome assembly GCA_014382645.1 of Verrucomicrobiota bacterium. Lineage (GTDB taxonomy): Bacteria > Verrucomicrobiota > Verrucomicrobiia > Opitutales > Seribacteraceae. Next base: position 6,167 of record JACNJI010000166.1, read on the forward strand.
ATAGCAAATGGTGTGCGAGGGCACGGGACCCTGCTCTTGTACGATCTTCAGTTTCGCCTTTTGTTTGTCCGACAAGTACTTGTTGTCTCCCTTGTATACGTAGTCGCTGACGGCTGCCGCCTCTACTTCGCCGCTCAATACTTTTTCTACGGCGGAGACATAGCCCGTACCGTAGATAGTCTGGGCAAAATAGTCGGTCAGGGCTTTTTGGGGACCAACTAGTCCGCGCTTGGAGAGATCCCAAGTGGGGATGAGAAAACCAGATGTGCTGCTATGACTAGCGAATGCCACCGGTTTATCTTTTAGGTCTTCGATCGAGCCGTAGTCCTTGTCCTTTAGGCTAAGCCAGATGCTATTGTAATGGGGATTCCCATTCTTTAAGTGGATGAGCAGAATGGAAGCGGCGGCATCGTCCAAATTCCGTGCGGCATCAGTTGAACTCAGATAACCAATGTCGAGAGTTCCATTCTTGAAGCTTTCCACAATAGCCGCCGAGCTTGTCGGAATGATTACCTTTACTTGCCTTGCTAATTTCTCTGACAGGTATTTCTCCAAGGATTCCTTTTCCGCCAGCATTTTCTCCGGATTCTTGTTCGCCTTGAGTGCGATGACGAGTTGCTTGAGGCTCAATCCGTTGCCTGAGGAGGTGCCGTTGGCATCATTGTCGGCATTATTACCGCCACAGGAGGCGAACAGAAAGGTGCCTGCAGCAAGGCATGCGGATGAAAAAATAGGGGCAATGCTTTTGTAGGTGATGTTCATTCGGTTTTAGAGTTGTTGATACTCGGTCTCAATAAGGCCTCGGTGCCTCTGCGTCAATAGACAAAGCGTCCGGCCGATTAAATTTCACTTTAAGGTTTCAATTAATCCCTCCAAGGTTCTGCCGGTGGCTCCCGAGTGTGTCTGCGTCCATTGTCTGGCTGCTTGGCCTGTTTGTCGTCGGGCTTCTGCGTCGCCAAGCAGCCGAATTACCTGCTCTACAAGTTGTTCCTGATTTCCCACTTCTATAGCCGCGCCTAGTGAAAGAAGACCTTCGCAAACTTCTTGAAAATTTTGATAATTAGGACCGAATAGGAGTGGTATCGCTCTCGCCGCGGATTCAATGGGGTTTTGGCCACCTGCATTGGGGGGCAAGGTTTTGCCAATGAAAGCGACATCGGTAACTCGAATGAGCGAGTCAAGTTCCCCCGTGGTGTCTGCTATGTAAACGGCGTTGTTCGAGGGTGCCTGATTCCCGTTGGAGCGGAAATGGATGGCAAGGTTCTGTTGCCGCGCGAAGCCATTTGCAATTTCCTGTTTTCGTTCGGCATGCCGAGGGATTATAAGTAGTCGAACAGGTAGGTTTTCAGCGCGTGCAACGATAAAAACTTCAACGAGTGCTTTTTCTTCACCCGGCCAAGTGGAAATCCCTGCGAGAACGAGGTCTGTTTGGGGGAAACCGAACTCTTTCTTCAGCAATTCGGTTGCTTCCTTCGTTTGCGGAGGTTTTGGTTCGGCGTCCAGTTTTAGGTTGCCCGTGATCTTTATTTTTTCAGTAGCAATGCCGACAGTCTTCCAACGTTCGGCTTGTCGCTCGGATGCCGCGAATACCTGAATGTGTTTGGGCAAAACAAGTGAACGCAGGAAACGTAATTTTCCTAAACGTGAAAATGTGCGATCGGACAGGCGAGCGTTAAGAATTACGATGGGAACGTTTCTTTTTCGGGCTTGTTCCATATGTTCGGGCCATAGTTCGCTATCCACCATGGCTACGAGATCGGGCTGAATTCTTTTCCATCCTCGGGAGGAGAATGGCAACCAGTCGATCGGGAATGGACCGAGAGCAATTACGTTTTCTAGATGCTGCCTTTGGGCCACGTGAAGCCCCGTGCTTGTGGTGCAGGATAGTACGACCTCGATGCTCTCCTCAGCAGCCAATTCTTCAAGTAATGGTGAGATGGACACTACCTCCCCTACGCTTACGGCCTGAATCCATATACGTCTTGTTCCGGGCTTTTTCGGTGGGAGGTCGGGCCAAAGGCCTAAACGCATCCCGACGTTCTTGCCGTATCCGCCCCGCTTGAGCATGCGGCGAAGGTAATGCGGCGCGGAAATCAGTGCAGCGAGGGGAAAGAAAATACGATACAGCCAAATCACTCTTCAGATGTATTAATGGTAAAAAGTCGCTTTACCGTTGCCTTGTTCGCTTTGGCTGGGAAAATTTCCATTTTTTAAAATAATATGAAAAACAGTGATCGTATCGCGAAACTATTCGCACAAAAGAAAAAAGAAGGATTGTCGGTCTTCATCGGCTATGTTTGCGCCTGCGATCCCGATTTTGAGAATTCTTTGAGCATTTGTAAGTCTCTTCTAGCAAACGGTGTGGACCTGTTGGAGTTGGGAGTACCTTTCTCCGATCCTTTGGCCGACGGCAAAACCAACCAGCTGGCAGCGCAACGAGCCTTGGATGCAGGTTGCTTGCAGGAAGACGTTTTTAGACTAGTGAAGGCCATTCGAGAGTTTTCGGAGGCTCCCATCGTGTTTTATACTTATTACAACTTGGTTTTCTCACAAGGTGTCGAAACTTACGTCGATAAAAGTATTGAGGCCGGTGTCGATGGTTTGCTGACTCTGGATTTGCCCCCCGAGGAGGCGGATGACCTTGTAGCCGCTTCCCGTGAACGAGGGATGAAAAATATTTTTATCGTGGCGCCCACTACGCCCGAAGAGCGCATCCCACTTATTGCGGCATCCGCTTCCGGTTTCTTGTATTATGTATCGCGAGAAGGTGTAACCGGTGAACGCGAAGACTTGGCGGGTGATCTTGCCGATAGGGTGGCGACTATTCGTCGCCATGCCGATTTGCCTGTGGTGGTCGGTTTTGGTATTTCCAATTCCAAGCAGGTTAGGGCAATCGGTGAGATAGCGGACGGGGTAGTGGTAGGCAGTGCTTTGGTGAACTGCATTCTCCAGAATTTTGAATCTCTCGAACAAATTCCCGCCAAGATTGGTGACAAGGCCCGTGAATTGGCTCAGGGGTTGCAACCCTTGTCTGGGTAAGATGTCGGTGAACTCCTTTCGCTACAGGCGTTAATCTGATGGAGGACGCCCCTCGGATTTACTTTGTTGCCGGGGTCACTGCGGTGGGTAAGACGGCTTTCTCTTTGGATTGGGCGGAGCGGGAATGTGCGGAAGTTTTATCCTGCGACGCACTTTTGTTCTATCGCGGAATGGATGTCGGGACTGCGAAACCTACGAAGTTAGAACGGGATCGAGTGCCGCATCACGGGATCGATTTGTGCGAACCATCCGATTCCTTTGATGTTGCTCGCTATGTGGATTATGCCAAATCGAAAGTGAAGGAGATTC
>JACNJI010000163.1 GCA_014382645.1 Verrucomicrobiota bacterium
GAGTATGAGGCCGCCCTTGCCTGCGTGGGCAAGTGTCCATTCGGATCCGTTGGGGGGAACTGCAGCCATGGCTCCCGCAATGCAGACTGCAAAAATGGTGGCGCCGTGCTTGTTCTTCAACCAAGCGAAGACCCCGCCGGCCTCTGGGCTCAAGGTTCGCCCAAGCTCTTGAATGACATAGCGTTGAAGACGGCAAGCGGTGTCTAAAGTGGTGCCGGCAAAGGAAGCCACCAGCACCCCCATCAGGGCCACCGCCACCCCTCCGGACAGGCCCAAAGCCATCAGGAAATTGGCAGAGCCATCGACAAATGCCCCCACCTTGGCTCCCAATCCCTTTGCTGCTCCCCAAGATGCATACCGCTCGGCCCAAGCCGCCTCTCCAATTAACGTTTCGCCGCCAGCCGTGGTCACTCCCAAGCCTAGACCAGCTCCGCAGGCAAGAATGACCAAGGTGGCGAGAAACCCCTCCATCAACATGCTGCCGTACCCAACGAAACGGGCATCGGGCTCGCTCGAAATTTGCTTGCTGCTGGTGCCGCTGCTCACGAGACAATGAAACCCGCTGACGGCACCGCAAGCTATGGTGATAAACAGAAAGGGAAAAATCATCGGGGCGCCCTCGGGGTGAGGATTAAAGGCGGGTGCCACCATGGTCAGTTTAGCATCCCCTGCCCCACCCGCGATTGCAGCGGCGAACAAGCCCAGCATGATCAAGCCCAAAGCCGAGATGAGCTGGAGGGAGTTTACATAGTCACGCGGTTGCAGCAACGTCCAGACCGGCAGAACCGAGGCCACGTAGGAGTAACCCAGCAGCACGACCACCCAAGTCCAGATGGACCATCCAGCCATAGCGGCATTCCATTCTCCAAGGATTCCCGTATCACCGTAGATAACGGACAAGTACATCACGGTCAGTGCTGCAATGGAAGGCAACAGCAACCCCACTCCCTTGCGGTGAAGCATCACGCCAATTGAGACCGCGATGGGAATCTGCACAACGCAGGGAAAAATCGCAGCCGGATATTGCTTGAAGACAGCCGCGATCACCAACCCGAAAATCGCCAGAACCACCGTCAACGCCATGAAAAGAATAAAGAGGAAGAGCAAACGCACACGCTTGTTCAGCAAACGTCCCGCGATGTCGCCCACCGTCTGACCGTTGTTGCGCAGACTGACCACCAATGCGCCGAAGTCATGCACGGCGCCAATCAGGATGGAACCGAAGACAACCCACAACAGGGCCGGCACCCAACCCCACATGATGGCAATCGCAGGGCCCACGATCGGCCCCGTCCCCGCGATCGAGGTGAAGTGGTGCCCGAAAATGACCGATTTCTTAGTCGGCACGAAGTCCACACCGTCTTCCAGCTTCCGCGACGGGCAGACTGCCTTTGCAGACAGGGCGAAGATTTTAGACCCCAACCAGCGGCCATACGTATGGTAGGCAACGACAAATCCGATACCCGTGAGCAGTGCAATGCAGAGAACTTCCATTTCGGCAAGGTTAGGATTTCAAAGCGCTTTGGCAAGAACGAGAATGGACTAAGCCGAAGGTAATTACACGGTTGCCCAGTGCCCCTCGATTCCCGTTGCCTCAGTGCGTGAGGACACTTGTCCCGACCAGAAATATTTCGCTTCCATCTTATTGCTTTTAAATAGCTTAGGGGAATTGTTGTTGTTTTTAAAAAAAATAGATGTATCATTTTGACAAATTCGGCTAATACAGTAGCGTCATGACCGAAGCCTGTTTATGTTTCAGGACTTTAATTCCATACCGCACGATGAAAACGAAAAGTATCCGTAAACTACTCACAATAATATTCCTCGCCGGCATCGCCGCATCGGCGACGGTAGACCTTACTGCCGGCGAGCAGGACAATTGGTACATCGCCAAGGAATGGAGCGTCAGCGAATCCAGAGGGGTTTACTATGACTACAATTCCACGACTGGAGAGGAAAGGATTTTCGTAGGAAGAGGGAGCGTGTGGGATCATCTCGGGCGTGACATCAAGATATACGACTTGAACGGCAATCTACTAAACACATTCGGGAGTGGAAATTTCATGGATTTCACCATGGATGGCAACGGAACCCTCTACGCGGTTTCCCATAACCGAGTGGTAGCATTCAGCAAATCTCCCGGACGTGTGGCTAGCGTTACCGTGGACAACAATGGAAGCAACCTGTATCAACATTGGGGCGATGGGTATTGGCTCTTAGAATTTTCCGGGGGGGGTGGGACGGGAGCAGCCGCTTTGGCTGTCTTGGAACAAAATTCCACTGACACCGACGGTTACAACAAATTTGTAACTTCAGTTAATGTTTCTAACGGGGGAGTGAATTACTCGTCCGATCCAAATGCCACTCTTCGTAGCGACCACCCGAAAACAGGCAACCAGGTCGAACCCCAATTTACCGCACATTTAGGCGTGGCGTGGGGCGAGAATTGGTCAACCGAAGGATTTTCCAAAGCACAAGCTATCGGAATTAGTCCAATCAGCGGAGACCTTTTCGTTGCTGATGCTGCAAACCATAAAATCGTGGTATTGGATCGCAATGGAACCATCAAAAGAGAATTCGGCTCCAATGGAACCGCTCCCGGACAATTTGTGTTTGGCTATAGTTCTCACAGATGCTCTTTGGATTTCATGCCCGACGGAACCTTGTTGATAGCCGACAATTCATACCTCCATTTCTACAAAGAAGACGGCACCTTCATCGAGCGAACTGATTCGGGTAGATACCGAGCATCCGTTGCTCCGGACGGCACGATCCTGTCTGCTTCAAAATTAAGAGACGCAAGGGGACAACCGATCCAAGATTCATTGCCCTTCCATCCCCATGCATTTACCGCCTTCATGCCTACCGGCGACCTAATCGAATCCTTTCAAGACAAGATTAGGATTTGGAAGAGGGCTTACAGAACGAAGGGTCTGCTCACCCGGAACGTCATCCCCTTGCCGGCCATCCGCGGCATTTCCCAACGCGAAGGAACAAATATAGTGGAGATTCAGTTCGAAATCATCGACCCCGACGACTCGAACGCCACAGCTGGTATCATGGCCGCCGTCAACGGGGACTTTTCCAACCCTACTCAATGGATTATTGCTTCCCAGTTTTCTGATGGAACAGGAAACAAGATTGGGACTCCCATCGCAACAAACCAGATACACCAAGTTGCTTGGGACATCGGAGCAGACTGGGCGCAACAAACGGGAACTCTTCAATTCGCAGTTCTCTGTCAAGACGCTCGTAGAACGACTCCCGTCGACATCCATTTCCTAGAGCTACCCTTCGCCGAGGGGAACATGACCATTAGTCGGTCTCCAATTCTAGACCGAGACGTTGTCAATTACTTCAAGTTTCTTCTCGCAACCGGCTCTGGCTCAATCAACCTGCAAAACGGAGAAGTAAGGAACAACGACGGCACTCTGTTCATGTCTACTTCCTTAAAATCAACGCAGGCGGGACGAGATCACTTAATGCAGTCGGTGGGATATCGCTGGGCAAAGACCGCAGAAGTTCAGCTTGCCCAAGAAGCCGCTACTCCAGGAGTCATCAACAGATGGACTGCAATCAATCCAATCAAACCGAGAGATCTTCCCGGTCAGGTTAACGAATACGGTTTCGACTCCAAGAACTATGGGGGCGAAGCGTGGTGGGTGGTAAAAAACAGCGCCCTGCCCTTCCCCGATTTCACCTCCCAAAGCTTTGACGACAATGGTAGTGCCAACCAACAGTTCGGCCGGAATATATCGGCAGACGGGTCGTTGGTTGCTTTTGGAATCAACTGGGGAAGTGCACACGATCCAGCCTACCGAAAAGTTTACCTTTACCAAGTAAACGAAAATGGAAACCTACAGGCAAAAGGAATCGCCGAACCAAACGACCTGCAGAACAATAAATCGTATAACTTCGGTTCATCGATTTCGCTCGACGCGGGAAAGCTCGCGATTGGGGCACAGCATGCAATCGAAGACAATGGTCAACAATTGGGCGCGGTCTACCTATTCGATGCAAATGGGAGTTCACCCACTCAAATCAACCGAATTACCGCGTCCGATGGCAAGCCGAATGACTTGTTCGGTAGTTCCGTCGCCCTATCGGACAACCTACTCGTAGTGGGGGCCAGTGGCTACGAAAGTAATGTGGGAGCAGCTTACATTTACAAAATAGAGTCCAATGGCTCGAGCACCGAACTGGCGAAGGTCACCAATCCCGATGGCAAGAATGAAGATTATTTCGGGATTTCGACCGCGGTGGGCAATAACATAGTGGCCGTAGGTACTCCTCATGCAGACGTCGAACTAAACGGAAAGAACTACGGAAATCTAGGCACTGTTCTCTTGTTTCAAGTAGACGCCAACGGGAACGTCTCCAAAACGGACACGCTCACTCCACCTAATTATTCCGGGGCTGGATCAGGTTTCGGTAATGCGATCGCGATCTCCAACGGTATACTGGCAATCGGGCATCCTAATTATCACGAACGCAGTCCCAACTGGTATGATATTGGGATCGTCTACATTTATAAGATATCGCCACAAGGGAAAGCCGTGTTCACAGCGGCCATTAAGTCGCCATTCGTAGAAAACTACAAGTATTTCGGGAGATCTGTCGCAATGGATGGAGACAGACTATTGATCGGGTCCGACCGAGAAAAAGGGGTAAGCGGCAACGACAATGGAGGAGCCGGCTACTTGTATCAAATAAGCGAGCAAGGAAAACCGAGGTTGATAGAACGGTTCATCCACCCAAGTGGGAAAAACGAAGATTACTTTGGCTCTACACTCGGTCTGTCCGGACGAAACTCATTTATCGGAGCCTATCGTCACAACCTATCAAATTCGCAATCGGATGCAGGGAGTGTAATGTTCTTCCGATCCAGCTTTTAACTGCCTTAGATCAGGAAAAAGAACGAATCCATGGCTACACAACGACATACTGGTTTGGTCTCCAATATATTTTGGAGAAAAGCTTTTAGTGCTGTTGGCTTAATTCTCGGGCTCCCCTTGCACGGGGCTCTAGTTACGATCGAGCAGGTGTCCGAACCCGTCGGCTTTCTCAGCAAGACGACGGTAGTGGAAACAGGCGCATCGCTCACGACCGAAAAGGTGGAACTTACAAAAAACGGTTACTTTTTCTCATACTGGACAAAGGGCGGTACTAGGCTTGCTGATACTGCAGGACGCAGTCTAACCCAGACCACGGTCGAGGTCGATGCAAGCTTCACTCTGACCGCACATTATATTCTCCAAACAGAGGACAGTGATAAGGACGGCATCCTCGACTGGTTTGAATACAGAAACTTCGGAAACCTCGCCGGGGTGATCTCGTCCGACCCCGATGGCGATGGATACAGCAATGGCCAGGAGCAAGCGCTCGGCCAAGATCCCACGATTTCCGATCTTGTTGAGGATGGAGGTATATCATCCCGACGATCGATCGGTTTCGTCTTCGCAGACAAGTCTCTGGTCCGTTATGAAATCAAAAGCGAACCGATTGGTTTCGTAAACACGGCAAGCGGTTTCGCCGAGGTGAACGCAACCATTGTCACCCCAAACCTAAATGGCGCAACAAACGGATACCTATTCGCTTACTGGTCTGTCAACGGAGCGAGACAATCCGGTGCTACGGGAAAGGCTTTGAGCCAACTCGACCACAAGCTCACCGCCTCGGCCAACATCGTAGCCCACTACTTTCCAGCCCAAGAGGACTCGGACTCCGATGGCTTGCTCGACAGCTCGGAACTGAATCAATTTGGCGACCTGTCACAAGAAGCGGATGCGGATGCGGACTCCGATGGTTTCGCGAACCAAAAAGAAGATGCCCTCGGACAGGAATCCACCGTCCGGGACTTAGTAGAAGACGGAGGCATTTCTTCGAGGCACTCCGGAAATTTCGTTTTCGGAGACTTCAACTTGGTTCATTACGAAATCAAAAGCGAACCAGTGGGCTTCATCAACAAATCCAGCGGTTACGTCCAACCGAATACGATCGTAACCACGCCAAGCCTTAACGGGGAAACAAACGGATATCAATTCACCTATTGGTCCGTCAACGGTTCCAGGCAAGCAAGTCCCAATGGAACATCCTTGAGCAAACTCGATCACACTTTGGTAACTTCTTCGATAATCATAGCCCATTATGTTAAATCCACAGAAGATGCCGATTCCGATGGCATGATGGACTGGTTGGAACTTCGCCAATTCGGCCAACTCGTTCAAGATTCCTCCGATGACGCCGACCTTGACAACTACACCAATGCCCAAGAGGTGGCGGCAGGCCAAGAAGCTTTAATTCAAGACCTAATTGAAGATGGAGGTATTTCCTCAAGGCACTCCACAAATTTCACCTATTTCGTCCAAGGCAACCGAACACCCAACGGAGCAACCCTGTCCAATGATGTTTTTTTTGCCGAGCAACCCAGCGGTCTGCTAGTGGGAACCTTGCAACCTATCGATTACGACGACCCAAACCATCAGGACGCCTACACCTACGAATTCGTGGAAGGAACCGGATCGACCGATAATGCGCAATTCAACCTAGTGGGAAACAAACTGCTAACAGGAACGCTCATGACGGAAGGCAATTACAGCATCAGAATACGAATCACCGATTCGAGTTTAGCATTTGCCGAAACCGTCTTTCAACTCAAAGCATTTCTCCATGGCGACAGTGACAATGACGGGGATGGTTTGACCTTGGATCAAGAGAGAATTCACTCCACAAACCCGAATGTCGCGGATACGGATGGCGATGGCTATTCGGACTTGATAGAAGTCAATTCCGGAAGCGATCCCAATGATCGGGATTCCCTTCCCAACCAAGCGCCTCACGAATTGCAGTTGTCTGACAATCGGATACTGGAAAACCAACCGACTGGAATTTCGATCGGTACGGTCAGTGCCCTAGATGAAGACGCCAACGACACCCACTCGTTCACTTTCGTCGACGGGAACGGATCCCAGCACAACAACCTCTTCAGCATCGACGCCAACGGCACCCTCAAAACCAACGCCACCTTCGACTTCGAGACAAATGCCACAGCCTTGTCCATACGCGTAAAGGCAACCGACGAGCACAATGCATCGTTGGCAAAGGCCTTCGTCATAAATGTCACCAACGAGGTGGAGGACTTGGACGGCGACGGCATAGAGGACCACGCCGATCCCGACGACGACGGGGACGGGTTCTCCGACGCCGTGGAAATCGCCTACGGTTCCGACCCACGCGATGCTAACTCCTTGGTCAACCAAGCTCCCACCCAGCTGGACTTGAATGGTTCCTCCATAGCCGAGAATTCAAATGTAGGTTCCATCGTCGGAAATCTGAACGCCACCGACCCCGACGCCAACGACACCCACTCGTACACTTTCGTCGACGGGAACGGTTCCACCCATAATTCTCTTTTTTCCATTGATGCCAATGGGACGCTTAAGGCATCAGCGGTTCTCGACTTTGAAACATCCACAGTCTTAAGCATTCGAGTCAAGGCATCCGATCCGTCAAACGAATCCATAGAAAAAGCTTTTTCCATCCGGGTGTTGGATGAAAGCATTCCAATTACCGACACCATGCAATGGGAACAGAGTGAGGGAGACACGTACCAATTTTCGGGCAAGGTCTTATACGATGGAGAAGCAAATGTCACTGGCTACGGTTTTGAGCTGGATGTCAGCCTTCAATTTCATAATCCTCAAGTTTTAGTGGGTTTCATTAATTACGAGACTCAGAATTTCACGGCATCGACTGTTCTTCCGGAAAAAGGCCAAATCTTTTATTACCGAGCTTTTGCAACTAACATAGAAGGCACGGGATACGGTTCCCCTAAAAGGGTCTCCACGACCTCGCCCCTCGTCGGATGGTGGGCCCACGCACCCGAAGACTCGAACGGGTGGCGCAACTCTTCATGGTTTGGGATATTTCTTCCTTTTGACAACGGATGGTTATACCATGAAGAATGGGGCTGGATTTTTGCCCAAGACGATAACCACGGCGGTCTCTGGCTTTGGAAAGACAAATTGGGTTGGCAGTGGACGATGAAAGACATCTACCCCTACCTTTACCGCAATGACACCGCCAAGTGGATGTACTTCCTAAAGAGAAAGAACGGCATTGAGCACTTCTACAACCACCAAACGAAACAAGTAGAATAGTTCAGAGGAGCACGACAAGCTGCAAGGCAACAGACGAAGCTTAAACGATTAAGAACATATAGCTCCGCAGGTCCACGAAAGTAACGAATAAATTGTACAGTTCGTGAATGACTACCGTAAAAAGAAAAGCCTTTCAGAAGAAACGCACCTGCATGAAAAGATATAGAACCGCGAGTGCAATGCTTGTGGGATAAAGGGACAATATGCCCGTGGAGGCTTCGGTCGTGGAGCAACTCGAAGAATAGGGCGAAAAAAAGGATCTCCCAGACCCGCGGAAGCTTGAGTCATAGACAAATCTCTAGAATCGGATAAATAATCCCGAGTAAAGGCTCCCCGGAAATAGGCCAACCACGCCAGCCTAAGAATAAAAAGATGCGGCAGGAGGATGGAATCAATAAAAGACACCGCAGGCACTCTCATTTCCGAGACTTTTTGCCATCGGCGAATCCGGCGTTCCATGTGTTCTTTCATTTCTCTTTAGGTTGAAGGTTCCTTTAGCAATCATAGTAAAAGGCAGGAACCGTCCTGAAGTTATAACTTCGGGGAAACTTCAAAATGAGGATCTCGCAAACATCACGGCTTTCACCTAAGTTAGAAGTTCAGGCTGTCCAGCCCCTCCGCCTCCGGGTGTGAGGAGAAGAAGGCGGTCACCGGGTTTTGCCTCAAATTTGTCGACCGGCTCCAATTCTTCACGAGAACCGTCGGCGCAAATAAGAATCTGTTTCCCTGGTTGACCGGACTGACCACCGGCAATGCCCTCGGGACCTTCGGTTCGCCGCTGGGTGAGAAGAGATACCGACATAGCTTCCTCGAACAGGTATTCGCGCTCCACTCCGTCCCCGCCGGGCCAACTACCGGAACCACCCGACCCTTCCCGAAGACGAAAACGCTCGAGCCTAACGGGTTGACGAAGTTCCAAGATCTCAGGATCCGTAATCGCAGTGTTGGTCATATGGACGTGAACCCCCGATGCCCCGTCCGCACCTATCGCCGCACCTGCTCCACCCGCCACGGTTTCGTAGTGACTGCGAGTGGCGTCCCCGAACACGACGTTATTCATGGTGCCTTGCGAACAGGCCACGCAACCAAAGGCAAGTAGCAGGGTATCTACCAATCGCTGACTCACCTCGACGTTGCCTCCCGCAACGGCAGGAGCATCGGCAGGATCATCGGGAAAAACGGGAGAAAGAAAGCTGTCGCTTGGAAGAATGATTTCGACCGGATCGAGAAAGCCCTCGTTAAGAGGAACCTCTCGTTCCGCTAGGACTCGCAAGACATAGACGAGGGCACTTCGTACAATGGCTGCGGTGGCGTTGAGGTTCGCAGAGTGGCGAGG
>JACNJI010000227.1 GCA_014382645.1 Verrucomicrobiota bacterium
TGTAGCTTCAACGCTGGGGCAAGGCGAAGAAGCCAAAGGCGAAGGCCAGGGCGAAGGTCAAGGCGAAGGTCAAGGCGAAGGTCAAGGCGAAGGCCAGGGCGAAGGTCAAGGCGAAGGTCAGGGTCAACCGGCAAGTCCGAGCGATGCCCCACTTACCAATCCCGAAACAGCGCAGGCACTTGCCCAGACGCTTGATTCCCTAGACCAAGCACTAAACCCATTTGAAAATCCTTTCAGTCAAGATGCTTTCCCGGCAGAAGGTGGAGTCCCTTCCGATTCTCCTCTTGCCCAAGCCGCGCAAGCCGCTCAATCCGGACAACCAGCGCAGGGAGAGCCGGGACAAGGGCAACCAGGAGAGGGCCCACCGGGTCAAGGCCCTCCGGGTCAAGGACAACCGGGTCTTGGAACTCAAGCTGCTCAAGCGATGGCTGCCGCCGCGCAGGCGATGGCTGCAGCCGCGCAAGCGCAAGCCTCCGCCATGGCCCAGTCACGAATTCCTGGCCAGAATCCAAAGAGTGAAGGTTTTCAACTCAATTCGGGTGAAGGCGCCGCCGTACAGGCAGGGGCCATGGCCTTTCAGGATCTACCAGGCATGAAGGAAATGGCTAAGCTCGAATGGGGACGCCTTCCTCCCAAACTAGCAAAAGACCTAATGGATGGTCGCCGGGAAGCCGTATCCGGCGAGTACCGTAGCCGCGTTGAGGCGTACTTCCGCGCCATGGCAGACAAATCTCGTCAGAAAAAGTGAGCATTCATCGGATTTGGCGAACGGGGATTAAAGCATGAAGTTTTTACTTTTATTTCTATTCTTGATCGGTTCTGGCATGATTTCAGTGTCGGGAGAGGAAGTAGTTCCACCCGATGATGAAACCGGCAATCCCTTCCAAAAGGATAAGGTGGACAAGGCGATAGAAAAAGGAATTGCCTATATCGCGAAGAAGCAACAATCCGATGGATCCATTCATGACAAGGGAAATCCCACCACCATGACTGCCCTATCGCTAATGTCCATGGCGGCAGTGGGCCACCAACCGATCAATCCAAACGAAGAAGGACGCGTCATGCGGCGTGCGATCGATTACGTGCTCAAGGAAGGAAGGCAAGACGAACATGGCTATTTTGGGAACAAGGACGGAGGGCGAATGTATGGTCACGGAATCATCACTTTGACGCTCTCTGAAATGCTAGGAATGGGACTGGACGAAGAACAGGACCAAAAGATTCGCAAGAGCACCCAAAAGGCGATCAACTTGATATTGCGTTCGCAAAAAGTGCCTAAAAGCCCATCCCACCAAGGTGGCTGGCGATATTCCCCCGATTCCAGAGACGCCGACCTTTCCGCCACCATCTGGCAACTGATGTCACTGCGTTCGGCAAAAAACGCAGGACTTGACGTTCCCTCCTCGGCAATCGAGGAAGCCGTGGGATACCTGCAAAGGTCCTATCACTCCAGCCTCGATTCCAAAGGCGAACCGGTGAACAAGAAATCAGGATTTGCCTACCAACCAGGCGGTAGTGCCGAGTACACAACCACCGCCGCGGGTTTACTCGCCATGCAGGTATGCGGAGAATACGAGTCCCCCTTCGTCAAAGGAGCCGCCGACTGGCTTTTGGACAATGAACCCAATACCGGGAGAAAATTCTTTTTGTACGGAACCTATTATTATTCGCAAGCCATGTACCAACGCGGTGGCGACCACGCGAAAATCGCCCGAAAGAAGGTGGAGGAAATTATGCTAAAACTTCAGCGAGGAGACGGTTCATGGCATGGTAGCGGTTCCGAAAACAGTGCTGGGCAAATCTATTCCACTTCCATGGCAATTCTCGCCTTAGCAGTAAAATACCACTACCTGCCGATCTACCAACGGTAGTATAATTCTAGATACACTTTTGTCTCTGTTTTCGCCGATGTGATTTTTTTTTTGCCTTGACGGCAACACTGGAAAGCGCAAAATTTCATTTTAGACCGACTGACCAACGGTTAAAGTGAACAGTTTTCCTGCCAATACCCAACTTGTCAGCTTATTTGCGAGCGGCTTTTTATTGGTTGTCGCAAGTTGCGACCAATCGCAATCGGGCAAAAAAGATAAAGAGGCGGTATGGGATCAAATACCACCCTTTCACCCCGATGAACAGATTTTCCAATACATCAAAGGTAAAAAGTTGCCAAAGCGACAAGTTCGGGCCTCTAGACCTCGTTTTACCTTAGTTGACTCTGAACGAACAGACGTTTCCTTCGTCAACGAGTTTCAGCCGAACCACCCTCGCAAAGCACTTTACGCCTCAGGGTTTTCTTGCGGTGGCATAGCCATCGGAGACATCAATGGCGACGGTTGGCCCGATGTTTTTTTCACAGGTGGGCCAACGACCAACAAACTCTACAGCAACTTGGGGAAGTTTCATTTTCGTGAAGTCACTTCGGAAAGCGGTCTTTCGGAAGGAGGAAACCCATGGTCGGCCGGTGCCGCATTCGGCGACATCGATGCCGATGGAGATCTCGATCTTTACGTCTGCAATTACGACACGCCAAACCAGCTTTGGTTGAACGATGGCTCGGGCAAGTTCGTTGAAAAGGCGAAGGCTTTGGGCGTGGACACGGTCTCTGCAAGTCTGATGCCTTACTTTCAGGACTACGATCGTGACGGTGATCTCGATTTCTTCCTGCTTACCAATCGTCTATTTCTCGCCGGCGGAAGACCAAAAGAACCACCCTTTCGAAAAGGCGTGGACGGTCGACCGGAAGTTCTGCCATCTTTTCAAAAATACTTTCGAATGCGAGAAGCTGCCGAAGGCATAATGAAGTTAGAGCCTTCCGGCAGCGAAGATCGCCTCTACCGTAACGAAGGAGGGCATTTTAAAGAAATTTCAACTGCCTCGGGAATAATCGCGCGTGGCCATGGTCTATCTGCGGCATGGTGGGACTACGACGACGACGGAGACCCGGATCTCTACGTAGCCAATGACTTCAATGACCCCGATCATCTCTACCGCAACGATGGCGGAACTTTCGTGGACGTCATCAGCGAAACCTTCCCGCATGTTGCTTGGTTTGCCATGGGTTCTGACCTAGCTGACCTCGATGGAAACGGAGCCGATGACCTGTTCACCTTGGACATGTCAGGAACAAACCACTTCCGACAAAAGACCACCATGGGAACCATGACCTCGCACAAGCGTTTTCTAGAAACTGCAATACCACGCCAATACATGCGGAACGTGCTTTTAATGAATGAGGGTAATGGCATTTTTCGTGAAGCCGCCTACCTTGCAGGGCTCGCCGACGCCGATTGGGGTTGGGCTCCAAAACTGGAAGATTTTGACGAGGACGGCATGATCGATGTCTTCATAACAAACGGCATGACCCAAAATTTTACTGATGCCGACCACCCGATGAGCGATCAGGATCGGATTGGTAAATCCGAGTTCGATCACTACCGTAAAACCGGTTTCAAAAAAGACGTTAACCTTGCCTTTCGCAATGCGGGTAAACTCGATTTCCCGAAAGTCTCCGAAGCTTGGGGGCTCGATCACGAAGGCATGAGCTTTGCTGCTGCTCACGGAGATTTAGACCGAGACGGCGATCTCGACCTCGTAGTCGCCAACTTGAATGAACAAGTCCACATTTATCGGAATGATTCCTTTGAGGGAAACCGACTTCTCCTATGCCTCAAGGGTCCGAACGCCTTGGGTTCCAAGGTCACCGTGGTCACTGCTAGTCGTAGGCAGTCAAAAACACTGCGTCCCGCAACAGGTTTCATGTCGTCGGATGAACCCGTTCTACACTTCGGTCTGGGCGAGGAAGATTATGTCGGAGTGATGGAGATTCTCTGGGCCGACGGTACCGAGCAATCATTCGGTGACTTGCACGCCAACTATTACTACGAAATCACTAAGGATACCTCTGAACCAACAATCTCTGAACCAAAAGAGCCTAAAAAGCCTCTTTTTCGAAAAGTTTCGACGACCAACGGACTTCGACACGAAGAGAAACCATTCGATGATTACAAGATTCAACCCCTCCTCCCCCACAGGCTTTCTAGGTTAGGCCCCGGCATGGCTTGGACGGACATCGATGCAAACGGTTTTCCCGACTTGTTTCTTGGAGGTGCAGCGGAAACACCGGGAAGTATCTGGCTCAACTACGGCAAGGGTGAATTCAGACGGCTCGTCACCCCTGCATTTGACCTAGATAAAAATGCCGAGGACATGGGTGCTCTGTTCTTTGATTACGATTCCGATGGCCGACCGGATCTGCTCGTAACCTCGGGTGGAACGGAAGCTCCCAAAGGCTCGAAGCATTACACCGATCGCCTTTATCGAAATACAGGAGGCTTCCGATTCGAACGAGTACTCTTCCCGGGTGGTTCGAGTTCTTCCGGCCCCGCAGCGGCATGCGATTTCGATCGCGACGGTGACTTAGACCTGTTTATCGGGGGCAGGCTAACCCGTGGCGAATACCCTCTACCCGGAACAAGCCGACTTCTGCGTAATGACAAAGGTAATTTCGCCGACGCAACAAAAACCCTTGCACCGGGTCTGGCGACGGCGGGTATGGTTACCGGAGCAATGTGGACGGATGCGACAGGGGACGGTTGGACAGACCTTCTCGTCACCACGGAATGGGGTCCCGTCAAACTATTCCAAAACAACAAGGGCAAGCTAGTCGACGCGACAAAGGAAGCCGGACTCTCCAACCTCACGGGATGGTGGACAGGGATAGCCGCGGCCGACTTCGACCTTGACGGGGACCTCGACTACGCCGTCGGCAACCTAGGACTGAACACAAAGTACAAGGTGACGCAGGAACGCCCCTTCGAAGGATACTATGGTATGTTCGACCACACAGGCCGCAAACATTTTGTCGAAGCCACTTGGGAAAACGATAAACTTTATCCTGTCCGCGGTCTTAGCTGCTCCACTGACGCGATGCCTTTCGTAAATCGAAAATTCCTTAACTACGGAGACTTCGCCAGAGCCACCATACCTGAAATTTACACATCTAAATCTCTCGGAGAGGCCTATCGCGTGGAAGCTAAGATTCTAGAATCGGGCATACTTCTGAACGACGGGTCGGGACACTTCGATTTTCATCCCCTACCCCGCACAGCCCAAATAGCACCCACCTTTGGCATCGTCGCCAAGGACTTCGATGCCGACGGCAAGGTTGATCTCGCCCTAGCTCAAAACTTCTTTTCCCCACAACCCGAAACAGGCCGCATGGACGGGGGGATCGGCCAATTTCTCCAAGGTCTTGGCGACGGTACTTTTCTTCCGGTAGCACAAAAAGAAAGTGGAATTGCAGTGAAGGGAGATACTCGAAGCCTCGCCGCCATAGACCTCGACAACGATGGTCGCCTGGACCTCGTATTCGCTCGCAACGACACCGCGCCTGAAATTTACCTCCACAACCCAAATGCCTCGGGCAACACCGAAAATCGAAGCCTACGAATTCTCCTTAAAGGCTCAAAAGGCAATCCCACGGGAATCGGTTCGAAAATCACCTTGCACGTCCAGGACGGAAATACCCAATCTGCCGAAATCCATGCAGGTTCCGGATATCTCACTCAAACTCCTGCGGGCACAATCTTCGATCTCGGCAAAGAAGAAGCTGCTGTAATCGAAGTCCAATGGCCAAACGGCAAAACCTCAACGACACAAGTCTCAGCTGGAATAAAAACGATCATTGTCTCTTTACCGTAAGCCTTAAATAGAACTAGAAAGCGATTCTGCCCATCGAATTCTCGATCGTCAGAAATCAAAAGACATGCCAATGCTCGCAACTCGTGGAGCCCCCGGCCGATAACCATCGGGCATGAAGCTGGCCACGTATTTTTTGTCCGCGAAATTCGTCACTTTGCCGAACAACTGCACTCCTTCGGTTAAAGCATAGAATGCCGAAAAGTCGAGAACACCGTAGTCGCTAAGTTTCTCGGCCGGCGTGTTACTACCGTCGGAGTAGACGGCCGCCGTCCAGTGATAGTTGAAGTAGGCGCTTACCTTATCCAATTCCAAGCCACCACGCAGGTTGTACTGAAAATCGGGAATGTAGGGGAGTTCGTTACCCGGAGTTGCCCCAGCCCAGTAACCCGTACCGGAACCGGCGACGGCATCGAACTCCGATTTGGTGTAAGTGACAGAGACGCTCACCGGGATGGCGAATGATAAGTCCCGACCCAAATCGGACCCGATGACGACCTCAACTCCATGGACGGAAGCATCGCCGATATTAGCCGAGTCTTCCACGCCGGTGGCGAGGCTGGCCGAGGCAATCATGTTGTCGAAGGTGTTGTGGAAATAGGCCAACTCAAACGCAACCAGATCAGCCGCAAAACCACGAAAGCCTACCTCGAACCCGAGCGATTCCTCGATGCCGCGAAGCCCCTTGCTTGCTTCGCTCGAACCACCTTCCGCTCCGGGAAAAGAGTGACCTTGGTGTATGCCTCCAAAAAACGAAAGGGCTTCGGTCATCTCATACCCCGCTCCCAGACCTACGATCACATCGTCTAAACTGCGAGCGTTACTGCCCTTGTATTCGTAATCTACATCAGTGTAGCGGACACCCGGCGTAATCGTAAGTGCGCCCAAGGTTATTTCATCGGTAAAAAATAATTCAAGCGCTTCCGACCTGCGATCGTAGAGGGAACTGGGCGAAGTCGTAGCCGAACGAGCTATCGAAGTTCCTGCGATCACGTCGTAGGTATCGGTAGTGTAGGGATTGTTGGTATAAACATCTTCCGTGTAACGGAAACCCAGGTCGAAATCATGCCAGCCCACCTTATAATCGACGTTGGCCTGAATACCTTTCACCTCATAACTGCGGTCATTGTGATTCACGGAGTAGTTGCCGGCGGCGGCGCCCTTTAAGACAGCAAGATGCGCGAGGCTAGTGGTCACACCCTTGCCCACCTTGGTCGTGGTTCCGCCGGAAGTCACATCCGCCACTTTGTACCAATCACGGTTGAACTCATTGTAGAAAGCCGTGGCGGTTAAGCCCACGTCGGGCGTAAACTCTTTTCGGAATCGCAAGTAGTAGCGAGTGTGGTCGGAGTCCATATGGTCTTGGGCAGTGCCAACGTAACGCTGATAAGGATTCGTCAGAAAGTCTTCACGGCTCAGACCAACGTAACTTACGTCACCGTCAAGATCCGTCCGACCAGCCTTGAATTCGAGATAATTTTCATCACCGAACTCGTAGCCAAGTTTAAGCATCAGATCCGTCTTCGCCACGGGAGCCTTTGTCGAGGGCAAACTCCCAAGACCGTTAACCGTCTTCCATCCATCCGTATGATGGTCGAAAACCTCGACGAGATAGCCAAGCGTTCCGCCACCTAGGGCTGTTTTACCACCGGAGTTGGCATGGCCGATGCGTTCGTTATGCTCACCGTAGCTCATTCGCAAATGGCTCGCCCGTTCCTGCGGGACAGGCGTGGAAAGATAGTTGATCACACCACCTGTGGTGTTCGGTCCAAACCTAAGTTGACTGGAACCCTTAAGGATTTCAAAGCCCGACATACGACCTGCAGTTGGTGAATAGTAAGCCGCAGGATCGGAAAACGGAGACGGCGAGGAAGGAATGCCATCCTCCATGATCGTTACCTTGGACGAACGGTTGGGATCCACTCCTCGCAAACTGATGTTCGGGAAGAGGCCATAGCCTTCCTCCGGACGAATGTAGACGCCGGGCACTTGGCGAAGTATTTCAGTTACGTCAGTATGAAAGTACGGTCCGAGATCCGAGGCATCTAAAACTGTGCCTGACCCTTGGAGAGACAGGATATCGGATTTATTTCCTATGACGTTGAATGGAGTAAGTGCATCGATTGCATCGCTTCCGTTTTCATCTTGTCCGTGCGATGCACCAGCCAAAAAGGCAGTTGCCGCCAAAGTGCTTATGATTTTAGTCCAGTCGTTCATAATTGTTTGTTCGTTTGTTAAAATGAAAGTCAATTGAGAATGGGTCTCAGTTTCAATTGATACTGGGTCTCAACAGCGCGAATCTTCTTCTGTCAACCCTCATTGAGCATAAACATTATTTATTTGGAATTAGAGGTACTCACAGCTCATCAATCGATGATCAGCGAAAGCAATTGACCCCACACCACTCTCCAAACATTATACCTTCCCACTATAGCGTTAGCTCCTGTAGTTCAATGGATAGAACATCGGTTTCCGGAACCGAGGATCAGGGTTCGACTCCCTGCGGGAGTACCAGCGTGAAAAGAGCGCAAAGTAAGCGAAATCCCCCCTTTCAATCGCGAGTAGCGGGGTGATTACCCATGTTGGTCGCTAGCTTTTAT
The DNA here is from genome assembly GCA_014382645.1 of Verrucomicrobiota bacterium. Lineage (GTDB taxonomy): Bacteria > Verrucomicrobiota > Verrucomicrobiia > Opitutales > Seribacteraceae. The sequence continues at coordinate 8,298 of JACNJI010000227.1, forward strand.
TCAAATCTTTCATTCTGCAAGGAAATGTCCTTAAGTTGAATGTTTCGGCAAATATACTGACAACGAACTGACAACGCAAGGGCGGGAGGGGTTGGCTGCGGATCGGTGCTTTTTCTGATGATTCATCAATACCCTTCCGCAATTTTTCAGATATAGGGGCAATGTATTTTACAACAGGCGAGTTGCTTATACGTTGATTTGTTGCCCTTGCAGGAAGGCGTATTCGGCGAGGGTGAGTCCGGGTAGAGGAATAAGGCGTGGTGGCGCGACTCAACCGTTGCTAAACCGTCATGCCGGAGTTCGACAGGCTAAATGGCAACCGCTTCATAGCGGTAGGGCGGCAACCTATTTCTCCTATATCAGCGCGTTGTAGCGCTTGTACTAGTTTGCGGTCCACGTGTTCGTGGAAGCATTGAACAAATACCACTTCTCGTCCTTGTGTCGCCATACCGCCCAACCGCTGGACCCGCAGTAGTAGTAAATCCAATCCTTGTCGGCATCCCTGTAGACCCAAGGCCATACATGATAGTTCCATCCAACCAACGAAATGGCGGGGGGGGCGGGTTGCGGAGGATCGGATAAATGCAGAATGCCATCCTTGTCCGCGTCATTGTCATCAGTTAATTTGATGAAGTATTGGATGTCCTGAACCGAGGATCAGGGTTCGACTCCCTGCGGGAGTACCAGCCATATAAATGGCACCCTCTCAGGGAATACTCGGCAACCAGATCACCGTTGACCAGCCGACCAACAAATCCATTTACAAAAAATCGGCAAGCCGAGGAATGTTTTCTGCGTCCGTGAACTTTTCCGATTGTGACGGTTTTTTCAGACCGGGCATACCATGCCTGCCCTAGAGAGATGAAGCGGAGAAATACGTAATGGAGGCGAAAACACCTATTTAAAAGCGGGGAAATCCATATGAGACTTAGGTCTTTTATTACTTAGCTTAGTTTAATTAAATCCTTAGAAAGACAAGGTGAGGAAGAGCCGTTTTTTGCACGTGAAACGAGTCCTGGAAGCTACTTCAGAAAATGTTCGAAGAAATCGTAGATGGCGGTATTGCTGTCCTCGTCGGGCGAGTGCCTCGGGCGATTGGTCATGGC
>JACNJI010000162.1 GCA_014382645.1 Verrucomicrobiota bacterium
CGAGGAAGACCAGGATGTTTTGGCCGAGGAATTGGTCGCCCCCCTGATTCAAGTAATGCAGTCCGGGAAATTGCAAACCCCTCGGCAACTTCCTCCTTAGACTCACGGGTCGCAAGTGTATCATACATGTTTACAAGCATGTCGAAAGAGTTTCGCCATAGTCCGCTTTCCTGCACACTTGAAAATCTTCTTGAGCTGTTAGAACAAATTTTTAGCAGCTAAATGTTTAACCGGATGCATTCAGGTGTAGATAAAAGTGTAGCACCTGCTGTAAGCCCGCATGTTTGCTGGTCTTCCAGCATGCCTTCGAGCGATTATGAGTCGCATGCTCTAACCAACTGAGCTAAGGGCCCTTCCAAAAAAGAGATGCTCGGAGGTTAGCAAACGGTTTGAGGCGGTACAAGCGGAATTGTCGGGGGAATCTGCCGATGGAGCTTAGCTCATGCCTTTTAATCAGTTCCTGAATAACCAGTAGCGATTTACGTTGGTTTGGTTTCATTTTAGCCAATGGCGTCACGATCATCATATGGAGTGAATTCTTTTCATCTATGGCGATTTCTATCACTTGGCGTTTGACGCCGGCCCGACAAACGCTGTTTTCATCGGCTATATGAATCGAAAGGACTCACAGGAAGATGAGGATTATCGCTTTGGTCTAGATCGGGATTACCAGCCCGGTACTGACGATTACGAGGAGCTGTCCGACTATGCGAACGTAAAGCTTGCCTCGCTTGGTTTGCCCGTAGTGGGAGACCCCGAAGCCAACCCTGCCCTTAGGTTGAGCCGTTTTCTCATAAAGGAGTATCGCGAACAGTCTCGCCTCCTCGCCGGGCATTTGTGCCCGGCCGATAGGCGAATGCAGGATTTTCTGGATCGCTTTTTTGGTAAAGAAGCCCCGCAACTGCCTCACAAAACGTTTACCTTGGACAGACACGGCTTGTCCAGGGTGGTGTCGTTACCGCTTGAGAAGAATTTTTTCAAGTCCTGCATCATCAAGTCGTATCGAGTGCGGCAGGGTGTCCTGCACAACCCCGTCCGAGATCGCCGGACAACTGCTGGCGTTTTCCATGTGACCGAGAGTAGTCTTCCTGCGGCAGCCGATAAGCTGTCGGTGCCGAAATCCGTTGCGGCAGGCTTGTTTCGGGCAGCCTTCGATGCACCTAGGGATTCTCTGCTGTTGCCTTTTTCGGCGGAAAGCGAGGAACCCGCTTATGGTTGGACCTCACTTTTGCTACGTCCGGTGGTTTGCCCGGAGGTCGATGGGTTTGTTCGAGAAAAATCATTGGAGACCCGCTTTTTCGCTCCTGCCAGTTGCGTGGCCAACTTGGACTTCGTGGAGAGTATCTTCGGCAACGCGGGCGATCCCTTCCTTATCGAGAACGATGCGGGGTTGGATGTAGAAAACTGGACGGGACATACGGGCTGTGTGGTTGTGGCCCCACATTTGACAAACGTTAAAAAGAAAGATCTCGGCCTGCCTCCGGAAAGCAAGGCGACCGAGCGCCAACTGCGTGACGGAATGTTTTGGCGAGACCCCGAGGAACTGTACAACGACGGACAACCCTTCAAGCTCACCTGCCGAGACGCAAGCGGCCTGATCTTCACGGTGCTGGCCGACAATTATTTCGGCTATTGCAAGAAGGAGGTAAAGACGCAGATCAGTTTCTCCGCCAACCTCTCCGGCCTTTCCGAGGAGGAACATGCCGGCGGAGCGATCGTTTTCCCAAGCTACGATCTGGGAGAGGAATTCGATCCTGCTAAAATCTTGCCGGCTACTCCGCAGACCTATGATGAAAACCGCAACCTCTATTCCGATCTTTGGGAGGAACGCGATGGGGGTTATGCCGTGGACAAGCGTTACTCTTCCATCTTTTACCTTCCAAAGGAGGCTCGCTTCAGTTTGCGAGAGCAGTGGGTGCGGTGGAACGACACCGATGGAAGCGACCAAGAAATTTCACTTAGGCCGGGCTCCGTGTACGTTCTGCCTTCGGGTTACAAGGTGGAGATGAAGAAGGTGGAGACAAACGGCCCATGGAAACTCGTTGGAACGGTGGGGGAGGGGTACCTCTGCCATAAGCCATGCACGGTTTCGGGAGGTGGAAAATCGGAGATTTCCAAGCCTCTCACTGACGCGATCGTCAGTGGCCCGGTATTCGTCGCGGATTGGGAAGAAGACATGGCCCTCGCCCGTGAAATTTTGGAACGAGATTATTCCGACCGCTTCCTCAAGCCCGAGGCTCATCTTATCCGGAATCGTTCCATACTCAGCCCCGAGCGGTCGCTCGGTTCGGTAATCAAACTGCTAACGCCATCGGAAACGCTTTACACGCTGGAATACAACGAGTGGCTGACCAATATTTCGCAGAGAGTTAAGGACCTCGTGCTTATCATCAAGCGTCGACACCGTTCCGAACTGGGAGATGAGTGGCTAAAAGGTTTCAGCGTGGACTCCGTGAACGGGCAGCCCGCCAATGAGCTTCGCTACAAGGGCCAAAAGCTAATCACGCGCTACCTCCGGGTTGGGTTCGACGAGAACGGAGCGTGGCGACTGTTTGCCCTGAGAAAAGACTTCATACCCGCCGTAAAACTCATTGCGGAGGACGATATAACCGCCTCCACCGTAGCTCCTCTGGGCCTGCTCTACGATGTGGGGCCGGGTTCTTTTGGAGAGTCGGTCAAGTTTGTCCACAACTGCGAATACCGTCTTTTTCAGCGCCCAGACGATGCGATTCTACGTGGTTTCGACAAGCAAACGGAAATCGACCTATCCTCGCCTGGGAACTTTATAAGCAATTTTCAGCCCCTTACCCGCGAGGAAGGGATAGCCCAAGTGGAAAAGACCCTCGATTTCGAGGAATACACCGAACCCATGCAAGCCCTTATCCGCGAGGCCGCCGAAAGTGAGGAAGGCACGAATTACTTTGTCTCCTCGGCAAACCCCCGCCTCGTAGACGGAAAGCCATCCAAGAACCCGCGTTACCTCCAGACTCGTCCCGATCTGCTCGATCCTCGTTCCGTATATCTTGCTCGATTGGGGACCCGCATGCGGCGCAGCCTTTCCATGGATAAGAAGGTTTTGTACCCCGTGCGGGCCGTGCTCCCGGGGCGTCGCAACAATGCAGGAAACGCCAAGAACGGGATTCGACCGCTTTCTTGTTTTGCCCCGATCCACTATTTGGAATTGCCCGAGTTCTTTATGGACTGCATAGCGAGCCTCACGGGGAAATCTCCCTCGACCACGGGAGCAGGTTCGGAAGGTGCGATGACCAAGGGACCATTCAACGCCATCTTGCCCATCCATGACCTCAATGCCGCCCTGGTTTCCTACGCCGCCACGCGGCAGGGAGCTTTCGTTACTTCCGCCGGGTGCATCGGCCCAAAATACAAAGTCAACCACGACGTAAGCCTTTTAATTCCTGAAATTTGGAGCCGTTTCCTCAAAGAAGAAAACGATCCCCGGGAAATGATGGCTCAAGGTTATCTCGAGCCTGTCCCCGACTTCACCCACAACGGAAAGACCTATCCTTCCAGCCGTCTTGGATACCGTATCACCCATCGCTTCGCCCACGCCTTCCTAGGCCGAATCTTTACCGACCCAGTATCCGTATTTCCCGATGAAATGTTGCGGCCGGAACTGCAGGATCCCGACGAATACGCCGAAAGCGTCGCAAACGTTGTGGAGGCTCAGCGCGATGTGGCTCGGCGTTATTTCGAGGATGGTTCCGTGGAGCGGGCTTGTCCTCCTTTACGAGCATTGCTAAACGTTATGGCACATGGCGATTGGGAAGGGCTTGGGCTCAATGATCCTGAGTTCAGAAAGCTTTTTGATGCCGATGAAATCTTGGCGTCCGAATGGTATAAAGAACGTCTGGTCGCCCGACTAGACGTTACCCGGCAGTACTGGCAAGGGCGTCTCGACTACGTAACCGAATTTCTCAAGGACGAGACTAATCAAGAAACAGCCAAACGCCTCGGACTGGTCGAGAGCCGAGAGTTTTGCGCCAGTGCTCTTGCTCGCCTCGATGACACCGACGCTCTCGATCGTCTCTACGGTAGTCTCGGCACCGACCCCACACTCCTGCCCGAAAGAGTTGAGTAAGACTGTTGTCTAGGGGTCCCGAAAACAGAAATCGATCAAGTTAGTCCGCCGATGGGGTCGGCATGGTAGACGGAGTAAGGGCGTCCTCCTAGGTCTTTCCAATGAGTTCCGCGAGGAATACCAAGGGCATCGTAAATGGTGGCGGCGAAGTTTTCTGGTTTTTGGGGGTCATCCGCAGGGTAGCCCCCGATCTTGTCCGAGGAACCAATGACTGTGCCGCCTTTCACGCCCCCCCCGGCAAATAAAGCGGATTGGACGGCTCCCCAATGATCCCGACCAGGCAATTTTGCGCTGGGTAGCCTGATGATTTTAGGCGTTCGGCCAAATTCGCTGGCTACCACCACCATTGTTTCGGCGAGCAAGCCGGAGGCGTCGAGGTCCTCCAACAGTGCGCTCAAGGAGTGGTCGAGAGGTGGAAGCAGGAAATTCTTTAGGTTTGGAAATGCGGCTTGGTGGGTGTCCCAAGTTTCGTTGTTTCCGAGGTTGACTTGCACCAGGTTCACTCCGGCGGTGACAAGGTTGCGGGCCATCAGCAGAGACCAACCGAAACTGTGGTTGCCATAGCGTTCGATTTGCTTGGGATTGGCCTTCGAGAGATCGAATGCCGAATGGACGTCCCCGTTGGCAAGCAAGTCGACAGCGGCCTCGCGATACCTGTCGAAGGCTTCGTCCCCGGCCGCGCTTTCCAAGGTGCGAGACTGGTTTTCCAGATCTTGCCGTAGGGAGGTGCGGTCAGCGACGCGTCGCAAGTTCAAGCCGGAAGGAAGGGACAAGTGCGGTGCCCGGAAAACGAGACCGTTGTCTTCCTTGGCGCCCTTTGCATGATGAAAGAGATAATTCGGATAGGCACCGTAGTGAAGCGGGTGATAGGGGGAAACTTCAAGAAGCCACGGGTCTTGGGTCTTCCCCATGCGTCCAGCGAATTGGCCGGGAATTACGCGACCGGTACGGTGAACGATCTTGTCGGGCATGACCACTACGGGAGTTGGAGCTGAGCCACTCGGTCGAAGAAGGGAGTTGCAGATGGCCGCGATGCTAGGGTCGTCTGAGTCCTGAGGCTTGTTGGGTTTGAAACCGTCGGGTTCTTCCGAACGACCCGTGAGCATAACGTGATGTCCTTGCGAATGCTGGTTGTGGCGATGCGTAAGAGAGCGCACCAGAGCCCATTTGTTCGATAGCTTGGCCAGCTTAGGCAAGTGTTCGCAGATTTGGATGCCTGCTGTTTTCGTGGGTATCGGGTTGAATTCGCCTCGGTTCTCGATGGGAGCGCCCGGCTTCATGTCGAAGCTTTCGTGCTGGGCCAATCCTCCGGAAAGAAAGATATATATTACGGACTTTGCCCGACCTACGGGAATCGTGCCGCCCGACCCCGGCGTGGCACGCAGATGTGCGACATCGCACATGCCCAGTCCGCCCATTAACCCCAGAGTACCCGCACGTATAGCTGCCCGACGAGAGATGCCTCTCGAGAGGTGTCCGTTGGCTGTGGGCTGGTTCATCAGCATGAGCTTATCCTATTCCTTGGAGCCAAAGGAAGTCAAGGCGACTGTCGAGGGTTACTGGACTCAGGAAGGTCGACCTGCGTCGTGCGAACCACTTTGCCGACAAGGTCTCGAATTTCCATGGTGACGCGAGGTACGGGCTTCGACCAATTAATCTTCAGTACGCCGAAGTTTTCCCTGAAGTAGCGATCGCCCTCCCGGTGCCGGTTTTCCTCTTCGTCTGGCCTTTGCGCTTGGTTCATGGCGCTGGAGGTGACGTCGAAAAGAGGGTAGGGGAGAGAGCCGTTCAGCTTCGAGATCTCTGCGGAATGTCGGTCACCGCTGAGGATGATTACGCCGTTGGCCTTGGTTCTTTTCAGTAACTCAAGGAAGCGTTTCCGTTCCTTCGGGAAGTTTCCCCAAGTTTCCCAACCGTGTGTCGTTGAAACGACTTGAATACTAGATGCAATGATGCGGACCTCCGCTGGCTCGAGCAGTGTTTTCTCCAGCCACTTCCACTGCGCTTCCCCAAGTACCTCTGCCTTGTCCGATTCATCCGGTCCATAGGGACCCTTGCCTTTTTCTCGTTTTGGCGCGCGTTTCAGGGCGGTGCGGAAATAGCGTGTGTCCAAGAGGATGAACTGAACGCGTTTCCCTTTCGGGCCGATAGTGACTTGATCATAGATGCCTGGCGTGTTGCGACGAGCGGAATCCTTGGGTTCATCGAGGAAGTCGAGGAAGATTTGCTGCGACTCGGCTTTCTTCGGATATTCGATGCCGGCATCGTTTTCGCCGTAGTCGTGATCGTCCCATGTCGCGAGGAGGCGACATTGCGTTTTCAGTTTGCTAAATCCAGACACCGCGGCAAAGGCATCCCATTTGCCCCTGAGCTTCTTCATGTCGCGGGTGTCGCCGTATATGTTGTCGCCGAGCAGAACGAAAACATCGGGATTGGCAGCTATGACGCCCTCCCAAATCGGCTGTGGTCGACTTTCCTTGAGACAAGAGCCAAAAGCGATCACGCCAAGGGGTTTTTCAGCTTGAGAAAGCGTTATCGAGAACAGAAGTCCGACGGTTAGGACGAGCGTAGGGATGACAAGTCGACTCATGGCAGGAGGGTAACCTTAGAGGGTTGGGCGAGGCTTTTGAGAAGCGGTACGTCGAAATGCTCCAGCAATCCGAAGCAAAGGAGTTCCGGATATTTGTTGGCTCCCCAATTGTTGTTGAGAATCTCCTTCAAGCTTTTAAGGGAATCGTGGGCTTCTAGTGAGCCGATGGCTTTCTTTTCAAGAACTGCGGCGATGAGAGCGAAGAGGCTTGAACGGGGTCCGTATGAACGAATCTCCACGGCGGTTCCGGCATTCTCTCTCAACCAACTGGCAGAGGCGGCAATCTGCGAGGCTTGAATTCCGAGAGGTCGTTCCCCTACGGCGGCAACCAAGATGGCGAAGAGGAAGTCATGGGTACGAATCTTGGATTCGCCGAAATAGAAAGGGTCGATGGCGAGAACGCGCTTCCCCTCGGCGAGTGCTCTTGCCACTTCCTTGGCGAGCTTGGCTCTCCCCGAATCACCTACGAGCAAGACGGTTCCTTTGGGTTTCGCGGGGACGAACTCGGTTGCGGGCGACGACCATTCCTTGCCGAAACGGAACAAGCGGTGGATGACTTTCATTTCGTCGAGCTTTTCTTCGGCAATAATGTCTGCCTTCGCCTCGTAGTTGGTGAAGTGGATCGTTTCCTTCAGAAGATTGCTGGCCAACCTGCGAAAACCTTCAGGCGTGGTTTGCCTTTTCGGAAATGGATTCCTTGGCAAGTCTTTGGCAAGTCTCAGGGCGATCTTGTTGAAATTCAAATTGTCCTCCGGCAAAGGGACCACAAGTTCGTCATAAGTCTTCACCTCATCCCCCGATGGAATTTCCTTCCAGTCGTAATCGGGATTTTTCGGGTAAAAGACATCGCCGAGAATCCTGTAGAGCTGCTGCCGATTGTCCTTCTCGAAGTTGTGGGTGCCCGGATCGTGGTTGATGTGCGAACGCAAGAACTTTTCCCGGCCCAGCAAGGCGAATTTCGGCTTGGCCGCCTCCATCAACGGAGGCAAAGAGTGAGGCGCGGCGAAGCAACATTTGTCCTGTGCGTTTTTCGTCAGGAGCAGAGCCCGATCCGAAAGCATGGCTGTAAGGTGCGTGTAATCGGCGATGGTGGCGAGATCGTTCGGTGTTTGTTCGGAGTCCCCTAGATCGGAGAAGTGGCGTGCCCGTGTTTTAAAGCTCGAATAGCCTGCAACGGGGTTTGCAAGCTTAACCCGGTGGTCGAGAGAACTGAAGAAAATTGTTTGCCAACCACCTCCCGAAAGGCCCGCTACGGCTACGCGTTCGGGATCTGCGTTGGGATGAGAGAGAAGCAGGTCGAGGGCCCGTGAACAGTTCAGAAAGAAGGGCGTAAGGCCACTAGTGCCACATAAGTCGAGTTGGCCGAGCTGGTAATGCACGACGCCTTTTCGGAGCTGGCCCATACCGATCCACTCCACGTTTAGTGCGAGCATGCCGCGCTTGGCTTGGTTTATGCAGCGGATTTGTTTGTAGTCGAGTGCCTTGCCCGCACTACCGTGTCCGTTCACGTTAACCACGACCGGTACCTTTCCAGACAACTTTTCCGGTTCGTAGAGCAACGCCGGGGCCCACCATCCCGGAAGGATTTCAAAGCGTAGTTTCCGAATACGGTAGCCCGGAAGGTTTTCCATAACCTCGTCCCACACCACTTTCGTTTTAGCATTTCGCCATTTTTTCCCTTCCGATCCTCGGAAGACGATTTTGTCTAGAACCTCTCGTCGAATACGGGTTGATTCCTTAAGCCATGCATTGGGTTCCTTGAAATCGGGAACATCGGGAACCCGACTTTCGCAAAAGGCTTGAACCTCCTCAAGGGATTGGTCTGCCGTAAGGATGGGTCGGGACAATTGCTTCTCGATGTCCTCGAGAGAGGGTTTCTCCGCCCCAAGGAGTATGGGTAGGAGTAGAGATGAGAGAAGATGGGAGAAGCGTTTCATCGTTAGTAGTCCAAAAGCTTTACTTGAGGTGCTTGTCTGCGAAATTCAGGTATTGCTCCCAATCGAAGCTGGTTACGTCGTGCTTGCCCGTCCGTACATGGTAGCCAATCCGTCCGTGGACGGGCTTGTTGACAGGAGGTTGCTTACTAGCCCCGAATGAATGCCCGAACAATTGGTAGACTGGCTCTGCATTCAGCGCTGAAAGGAATTCGCCGTTGGGATCGGCCCACCTGTCGCCCTCGGCGGATGCGATGTACACGGGTCGCGGGGCGGCCAAGGCAATAAGCATGTGCTGGTCTACGGGACACTCGTCTTCCTTGTCATTGTACTTCTTGTAGTTCCCACAGAACCAGTGAGGGAAAGAGGTGTTGATGCGCTTGACGGTTTCGCCGAACCTACGTCGACTCAGGGCTGCCCCGCCACAACCCGAGTCATTGGAAATGACGAGAGCAAAGCGTTCGTCTGCGGCCCCTGCCCACAGGGAAGTTTTGCCGAGCCGGGAGTGGCCCATGACCGCGACTCGTTTGGCGTCCACATTCGCATCAGTCTCAAGATAATCCAGACCGCGGCTAAGGCCCCAAGCCCAACCTGCGATGGATGCCCAGTCAGTCGGCTTGCGCTTCTTCGCACTTTTCGGAGGGAAGAGCGGGTGGGGACCATTTTCGTAGCCGTCATGGAAATCCGGATCAATGTCTCCGCAATAGATCGTGCCAAAGGCATAGCCTCTGGATATGATGGTCTCGATGTCCCAGCGTGAGGCCCGACCACCTC
>JACNJI010000161.1 GCA_014382645.1 Verrucomicrobiota bacterium
AAATTTCCTGCGGGGAAAAACTTGCAATGACCTTGGGCCCGCTTGCGTTGGGAATTCCCCCCGCGCTTGTTACGGTCGGGGAAACTTCGCCCGCTTCGGTTAGGTTGTAAAGGTCAACGACAAGTTGCCCATTGTAAGCATCTTGACCATTGAAGCCGCCGGGGTGCGCCCCGTTGGTTAAAGCCCCGCAAACTTTTTTTTCTACTATTATGCCGCCGGGGTCGCCATTATTTGAACCGCCCGGCCCTTTTGCCCTATGCGAAGAAACTGTTGAAGAAACGCCATCATTTTCCGCGATTGATTTGACGACCGCGAGGTTTTCAGACCCGCCGCCCAGGTCGCCCCCGTGGGCCCTTAAAGTTCCGACGCCGGTTTTGTATTGGCCGAATTGTCCGGGCGTAAAGACGCTTGCGCCTCGAGCGCCTGGCGTAGAATTGGCGGGAGTTTTTCGAGTTTCCCCCTTGTTTTCGCCCTTCTCAAAATGCCGGCGCAAGCCTTCCGTGAAAGCCAAAACTCTTTCGGGGCGTTCGGTTCCAGAACTTGAGACAACAAAGACGCGACGGCGCCTTTGCGGCACTCCGAAGTGTTGAGCGTCCAAAGTTGCCCATCCCGAAACAAACCCGCATTCGGCAAGGTCCCGCAACACTCGCGCAAGGCCCTTGCCATTGTCGACGTTGAGCAATCCGGCAACGTTTTCGGCGACGGTAAGGCGAACCCCGCGGCCTCGTCGGGTAAATTCTCGAAACAATCTTGTTGCATGATAAAAAAGCCCGGACCTGGCCCCGTCTAGGCCCTTGCGTTGGTTGTTAGCTTGCGAAATGTCTTGGCATGGGAACCCGTAGCAAATGACGTCGGGCATTTCCAGGTCGTCGGCGGTTACCTTTTGAATGTCGCCGAATAGCGGGACCCCAGGGAACCGACGACGCAAAACGCCCTGGGCGAATTTGTCCCATTCGACTTGCCAAAGACATTTGCCCCCGGCCCGTTCAAATCCCAGGTCGAACCCGCCGACCCCGGCGAAAAGAGAACCAAAAGTAAAAGCGGGTTCACTCATGGAAAGCGGCGACCCTGTACTTGTTGCGAATAATGCCGGCGATTTCTCGCGGGTCGAATAAGCGAACCCGGCCAATTTTGTACGACGGCAATTTGCCTTGGGCGACCCAACGCCACAAGGTGCGAACGCCTGGCGGTTTTTTCCAAATGCCGGAAGCACGCAAACCGGCCATGTCGACCAATTCAGCTTTTGGCATTTCCATTTGTCAAAATTTTCTTGGGCCAAAAACCGGACTTTTCCAAAACTTCGCGAACAATAAAACATTCGGACCGGTTTTGCTTAAATGCTAATTGGCCAATGTGCCTTTTTTCATCGGGTGAAAGGCGCAATGCTATCACCTGGTCGCGCTTTTTTGGCTTTTCTGTATCTGGGTTTTTCGTGTTCATTCGTTACGCAATGTTACACAACGCAACGCAACGGCAAGCAAAAGTTACACACAACCCCAAAGTGTTACGCACCGTTACGCTTGACAAGGTGACCAGTTATAAAATAAACGGGATTTTGTAATAACGAAAAAACTGTTTCCCGTGTTATAAATGACAAAGAAAACTGAAAAAAGCGCATCCGGCCCGGTGCGCATAAATGCAAAACTAATGAAAGAACTTCGCGAAACCCTGGAACCTTTGGGGGCCGAATCCGACGCCCAGGCTGTTCGGTGGGCTTGTGAAAGCTTTCTCGAATTGGTCAAAGATACAAACAAACCCCCGGCAATTCCACCCGTCGCCGCAATCGCACGCGGTTATCATAGGAACGGATTGCCAAAAACAAAAGGAGACTGAAAAAATGGCAATATCTGAACAATTTGACCTGGAAAGGTTAGGCGAACGCCTAGCCCAACTTGAATTGGAAAGCGTAAAGCTAAGACGCGGGCCCTTGTGCGAAGTGTTGCAACTTGCTTTTTTTGACATTGAAATTAAGCCCGACAATACATTGGTACCACGTTATCGTTGCCCCAGGTGTGAAGAATGGTTTGGCCCTCCTCCAACTAGCATGGAAGAAGCTTTAAAGGTGGTACACCCTGCCGACCAAGCTTTTTTGGGAAAGGCCGGCCCCGAATCCTTTTTGCGCATTCGTTTGCGCGGGTCTTCCGGGGCCTTTTCTTGGTACATGACCAAGCAAATTTTTATGCCCAACCGTTGGGTTGGCGTCCTCTTCAAGGCCCCCGAAAATGTTTTGGGTTTCAACTTTGAGGAAAACCCCAACGAAAAAGGGCCCGAAAAGGGCCCCTTCGCTAGTTAAACTTTTTTAAGTTTTACCCCGCGGCGAACTTAAGCAATTCGCCTTTTGCGGCTTTCGGGTAAATTTCGAAGAGTTCGGCGGCTTCTTCGTCGGTCCGGTTGTTGTCTTTGTAATGCTTACGAATGATGCTTTCCGAATTTCCGAATTGGTCCGCGGCGTCATATATGCTTTTATTATGTCTAACCCAATATGTTATTGCAGTATGTCGCAAGACGTCCTGGCCTAGTTTAAACTCTCTTTTGACCTTGTCGCGAAGTCGGCCCCAGTTGTGGCAAACAATCGGGAATTCGTCGAGCGGGTAAGCACGCAACCAGGCAACCAAGTTGGGCGACATTTTAAACTTTCGCAATTCGCGAACCTTTGAAACTTCCGGCGTTATTGTTAAAATTCCCGTTTCCACATTCACCAGTTCGGGCGAAAGCTTGAAAATTTCCCCGGTTTTTTGACAAGGCCGAACGCCGGCAAAAGTCATTAGGGCAAAAGCCGGCACAATTTCGGGCGCGTTTGTTTCCAACCATTCGAACAATTCTTTGACCTGGTCGGGCGAAATGGTCTTGGCAATTCCCCGCGACCTTTTAATTGCTTTGCCTAAAGTTTTAACGCCCAAAGTTGGGTCGGTTTTAATATGTCCACCGGCAAGGGCCCATTTTAAAAAATGCGAAAGGGCCCCCCGTATGTTTTCGTAATTCTTGGCGCTTGTCCAGGTGCCGTCGAGATAGTCTTGAACCTTTTGCGTCGTTAATCTTTCGAGCCGCAAGTCGGAACCGGTCCAATTACAAAACCGAACAAGTTTTGCCCTGGTTCATTTGAATTGCGCTTTGGACAATTGCCCCCGCTTGACGTCGAGTTGGCGCCCTTCGTCGTAAAGCTTGGACCCTTCGCAAACGGTTAAGCTTTTTTCGGGGGCCACGTAATGGGCTAAAAAGCTTTCGGCGACTTCGGCCAAGGTAGCTTTGCCGTTGAGAATTGCCAACGCTTTTTCGGCGTCAAATGCTTGTTCGGGCGTCAACCTGGTGAAGGTCGCCTTGGCTTGCCTGGCCGAATTGGTCCGGGCGATTTCTTGCACGTCTTGCCATGCCTTCGCCTTGCCCAGGTCGGCAAAGGTTTTTTCAATGCGTTTCCCGTGCAAGGTTCCGCGAACCCGCCACAAGGTCGAACGCCCAGGCTTTTTATATTTCGAGATTTTGAAGTTTTGAGTTTTCATTGGTTTCAGTTTTTCCGATTTTAACATATTGCCCGCACAAATCCAAACGACAGACCAACAATTTTTGACTTTCGCCCCCCACTTTCATTGGGTGGCAACCCCCGAAACCCGCTTGTTTACTGGTGCGGGTAGAGGGAATCGAACCCTCGACTCAAGCTTGGGAAGCTCGCGTTTTACCACTAAACTATACCCGCATTGGATTGTCATGATTATCATCTCGGAAAGTGTCTTCCGGCAAGGGTATTTAGCGTTTTGGATTGCGACGGGATAGAATTCGGGCGAAGAAATATATCTATATGGCGTTGAAAGACATTTTGCCGTTGGAGGCGCTGCTTGGCGGTGGTTATCCCCAAAAGAAGAAAAAGAAGGTCGATCGCGAGGCGTTGGCTTCTCCAATAATGCGAATACCCCGCATGGACGTGAGGGCTGCTCGCGACTTGATGGACATCGGGATTCGCGAGTTGTATCAATTACAGGGGAGGTCGGCGGAATCCTTGATGGAGGATATACGGGCGAAGAAGCCCGATGTTCCGGACTATCGCCTGCCTTACCTCCGCCTGGCAATCTACTTTGCCGAGAACGAGGAACCGGATCCCGACAAGTTGCACCCCAGTGTATGGATGGATTGAGGGGATAGCCCCAATCCTAGCGTTCGGTTTTGCCGAAGGCCTCGAGAGCTTTTGCAGCAAATTCCTCCGGAGGTCTAATGATTCTTCCCTCTGGAGACATGAATGCGTGCGTGGTGCGACCGGTGGCAAGCCTATCCTCTCCGCGCTTCACTTCGTAACTGGCCTCTATGCGGGCAACGGGAAGATCTTCGATTCGCACTTGAACGGATAGTCGATCGTCGAATCGAGCGGGCAAGATGAACTTCGCCTCGCATTCCAAGACGGGAAGCAAGTAACCGCGTTTGTCCAGTTCGCGATAAGGGAGTCCGAGGTCGTCCAGCAACTGAATGCGGGCAGCTTCGAACCAAGTGAAGTAGTTGGCGTGGTAGACGATGCCCATCATGTCGGTTTCGGCGTATCGGACACGAATTTCGGTAGTGGATAGAAGCATAGCGAAGTTTACACGGAACCAGGAATTAGCGTGAGATGGGATTAAGATGAAGGAATATAGAGGCGAGTTCAACCTTTTGCGAGTAGACGAACGGTGCTGGTTGCCGGAGGGTTAAAGTTCCTCATGTTGTTTAGCCTTTCCTCGGAATGGCGAACCCGGCATGAGTTGAGCGGTAAATGGGATTATCGAAAAGTGAAAGACGGGTGGCGATCTGGGTAGGCGTGGGCATTGGTGTGGCGGTATCGTCGATGCTGGTGCGGGTGGCGTTGCAAAAGAAGAACGAGCAAATGTCGAATTTGCCGGGCAACTACGACTCTCTTAGAACGGCAGTGGGCGGGAAGCCGTTCCCTACCGTTCCGGCCGAACTTAGAGAGCGTTTCTCAAACGCATTGGTGGTGCACTATGAAGGTAATGCCTCCGAGCATCCCCCTTACGTCAAGAATTGGGTGATCGAGTCGGCGGGCTCTTTCCGGTCGGAAAGGTTGTTTGTTCTGGTGGAAGAAGAGTCAGCAAGCGAAGGGAACGGCACGAGCGAGGAGGAACCTGTCTTTCGATACTTTCGAGCATCCGAAGCTCAGGTGACGCTTAAGTCCGGAGTGAAGGCGGACGAGCTGAAAGCCGTTCTCGACGAGGAAAGGTTTCAGGTAATCGGCACAAACTCAGAAACCGGAAACCCGATCGTACAGTTTAGAGACATTTCCCCGCAGGGGATCCGCAAAGCCATCGCCGAACTCAAAGGCTTTGCTGGGTTGGTGGTTTCCGTTTCCCTCTCCCCTTTCCCTTCTCCCCCGAGGCAGATTCCACATACTGAATCTCGTTGACCTGCAAGGCTTCGCGCTCCTATAATTCAAGGTCTTTCATTCGGTTGTTCGATGCTCTTGCCAATAGGACAGCCAAGCTGAAGATTAAAACAACTACCCAACTGATTGACGAATATTATACGAACCTATTCATATTGTGAAAATTGAGCTGAAAGATGCGGGCGACGCCCGCAAAGTTGCGATCGTCACCTTCGAGGCCGAGGAAGTGGCCGAGAAGGAAAAGAAGGTGTGCAGAGATTTTGCGAACCAAGCCAACATCCCGGGCTTCCGTAAGGGTAAAGTGCCTCCGAACGTTATTCGTAGCCGTTTCGGCAAGCAAATGAGCGAGGAATTGAAGCGGCAAGTGTCCACGGACGCCTACGAGGCTGTAGTGAAACGCGACGACCTGCGGGTGCATTCGATTTTAAAGGTGGATGCAGGAGAAGTCGACTCAAGCAAAGCTGTAACGGTGGAAGTGACGGTGGACGTCGAGGCCGACTTCGATCTTCCCGATTACGAGAGTTTTGAATTATCCATTCACAATACCGAGGTGTCGGACGAGGAAGTCGAAAAAGAGCTTTCCAAACTTTGCGAGCAGAGAGCCAGTTACGAAATAGTCGAAAGGCCAATCGAAAAGGGTGATTACGTGAAGTGCTCGTACGTAGGATCTCTCGACGGCAAACCCGTAGCCGAACTCGTGCCCGAAAAGCCGATGTATGGCAAGCAGACGAACACTTGGGAAGAAGCAGGGTCAGAGGCCGGCATGGGCGTGAAGGCAATCTCGGATGGGTTGATCGACATGAAGGTCGAGGAAAAGAAGACGGTAACCGAAGATTTTCCCGAGGATTTCGAAATTCCGCCGCTTGCAGGAAAATCAGTCTCCTTTGAACTGGAAGTGCATGAAGTTCGTGAAAAGAATGCTCCTGATCCCGCCAGCCCCGATTTTCTTAAGGCCGTCAAAGCGGAAACCT
Organism: Verrucomicrobiota bacterium; assembly: GCA_014382645.1. Taxonomy (GTDB): domain Bacteria; phylum Verrucomicrobiota; class Verrucomicrobiia; order Opitutales; family Seribacteraceae. The sequence continues at coordinate 6,328 of JACNJI010000161.1, forward strand.
TAGACGAGTTGAAGGAGAAGATCAGCAAGGACTTGGAGCAACGCAAGGAATACCAAAACTTGAATGGCAAGCGAAACCAGATCACCCAGAACCTACTGGACTGCGAAGACTTCCCTCTCCCCCAAAAGGCAGTCGAAGACGAAGCCAATGCCATCTTTCAAGGAATGGCCCAACGCGGGCTGGAACAGGGAGTGGAGCGAGGCGAGATCGAGACCAAGAAAGACGAACTGTGGAAGCAGGCTCAGACCAACGGGCAAGCCCGAGTGAAAATCGGCATCGTCCTAGGTAGAATCGCTGAAAAGGAAGAAGTGAAGGTCTCCAATGAGGATTTGGCCCAAGCAGCAACCCGCGAAGCTATGTCGAGACGCATTGACCCACAAGCCTACATCAAGGAGTTGACTGCAGATAGAGCCCGCCTGTCGCGACTCCAAAGGGACGTCTTGCACGACAAGACAATCGACTTGATCGCCGGAAAAAGCACTGAGAAAGTTTGCGAAATAGAGGGCGAACACAAACATTGATCCTCGCACTAGAGCAAAACTTCATTTAACTATATTACTATTATGGGAGCGTACTTACCTCTTCCTCACGTTTATGAACGCGAAGGTCGCCAAGAGCGAGCTTGGGACATCTACAGTCGCCTGCTTCGAGATAGGATTGTCTTCATCGGCACGCCAATTGACGACTTCGTAGCGAACTCGATTATCGCCCAGCTTCTTTTCCTCCAGATGGAAGACCCAAAGAAGGACGTTCATATTTATATCAATTCGCCCGGCGGCAACGTGTCCGACGGTATGGCTATTTACGACACCTTGAACTTCATGAAATGCGACATCGTGACCTACTGCCTCGGCATGGCCGCGAGTATGAGCACTGTTCTTTTGTCGGCGGGAACCAAGGGCAAGCGTTTCGCCCTGCCTAACAGTCGCATAATGATTCATCAACCAAGCGGTGGAGCCGGAGGTCAAACCTCCGACATCTCGATTGCGGCCAAGGAAATTCTTCGATGGCGTAAGACGATCAACGACATTCTCGCCAAGCACAGTGATAAAACGGCCGAGGAAGTGGAGAAGGATTCCGACAGGGATTATTATATGACGGCGGATGAGGCTAAGGACTACGGTCTGGTTGATGAAGTGATTGCCTCCACGCGGACTGAATAATGTTTTCTTAGGTATTTCCTTACCATGGCTCGTCCCACTAAAATCAATTTTTGCTCATTCTGCGGCAAACCGCACGGGGATGTTCGAAAAATGATCGCAGGACCTGCAAACGTATTCATTTGCGATTCCTGTGTTCGTGTCTGCAAGACGATTATTGATCGCGAGCTCGGCGAAAAGGAGGATGCCAAGCCCTCGGGCAGCGACAAAAAGCCAGTTTTCAATCTTGTTAAACCTGCAGCGATCAAGAGCTATCTGGACGAACACGTCATAGGGCAGGAACACGCGAAGAAGGTTCTTTCCGTAGCAGTGTACAATCACTACAAGCGTCTCGCGATTGAAGTGGGCGTGAGCGGGAAGGATCTGCCGAAGGTCGATCCCTTCCTCGACAGTGACCTGAGCGAGGTCGAGATTGAGAAAAGCAATGTTTTGCTTCTCGGTCCTACCGGCAGCGGCAAGACGTACCTGGCCCGGACCTTGGCGAAGTTGCTCGACGTTCCCTTTGCCATCGCTGACGCTACCACCTTAACAGAGGCAGGTTACGTCGGTGACGACGTCGAAAACATAATACTTCGCCTCCTCCAGTCCGCCGACCAAAACATCGAAAGGGCACAGTGCGGAATCATTTACATCGACGAAATCGACAAGATCGGTCGAAAAACGGACAATGTTTCAATCACCCGAGACGTTTCCGGCGAAGGCGTACAGCAAGCACTTCTTAAAATTCTCGAGGGCACGATTTGCAATGTTCCGCCACAAGGTGGGCGCAAGCATCCGAACCAGGAATACATCCAACTAGACACATCCAACATCCTTTTCATCTGTGGCGGAGCCTTCGTGGATCTGGACAAGATCATCGAGGAACGCACGGGGAACCGAACTGTTGGATACATTTCGGAAGGTCGGAAAAGCGAAAAGGAACTACTGGCGGAGGTGCGTCCCGAAGACCTGGTTAAGTACGGACTGATTCCGGAGTTCATAGGACGCTTGCCCGTGGTTACTGTTCTAAACGAACTGTCTCGAAAAGATCTCGTGCAAATTCTTCAGGACACGAAAAATTCACTTATCAAACAGTATCGAAAACTGTTTTCGATGGAAAGAGCCGAACTTCGTTTCACAAAAGAAGCGGTTGTCGAAATAGCCAAGCAAGCCATTGAACTCAAAACGGGCGCACGGGCTTTACGCTCCATAATGGAGAAAGCCATGCTGGACGTCATGTACGATCTTCCCGAAATGGAGGATCCCGTGGAGGTCGTCATCAATGCAGGAGTTTTGCGAGGTGAGGCGAAGGCAAAAGTTAAGGTTATTCCGCAGAAGAAGCGGGATGCCGCGTAGTCCTAGACCTTATCCCCTCTTGTTTCAGGAGAGAGAGTAGGTGGAACTTGGTTGATTTCAGCGGTTAGACAGGAAACGCGAAAACGGGCGTTTCATGAAAACTTCTCGCCCTTCTTAAGCGAACGAGCAAAGGAAACAAGAAGACGAACCACGTTTTCGAGGTCATTCAGATCAATGACTTCGCTCGGAGTGTGCATGTATCTTAGAGGAATGCCAATGATTCCCGTAGGCACTCCCGAACGAGAAACTTGAATGGCACGTGCGTCCGTACCGGTTGGTCGTGGGTCTGCCTCGATCTGGACGGGAATCTTTTCTTGCTGTGCACATTCATAAAGACGCTCGAAGACAGCGGGATGCGCATTGGCTCCACGAGTGAGAATAGGCCCCCCGCCAAGGGTAAATGCCCCGTACTTGCGATGATCAGCATCGGGGTGGTCGGTAGCGTGACTGACGTCGACGACTAAAGCAACGTCGGGATCGGCCAGATACGCGGATGTCGTGGCACCACGAACACCGATCTCTTCCTGTGAAGTCGATACCGCAACAACTTTCGCGGCAGG